>JAUSCK010000149.1 GCA_030651035.1 Elusimicrobiota bacterium | reverse complement strand
AGTGGAGCCCTATAAAAAGGTTACCGTCTGCCTGTTTAACAGTCATACCCTGTTCTGGACAAGATCGCCCTGGCGATCCAGGAGAGAACCGGGCAGCATATCCCCAGGGCGGAATTAATCCGCGCCATGGTGGACCATGCCGCGGCCTGGATAGATCCTAAAAGGGAAGACTTTGATAAAACCGTCCGGTCCTTGCTGCCCAACTTGAAAAAGGGGGGGTAAACTGCGGTAACGATTATGACGATGACAACTAGATCATCTTTATTAAAACTTACCGACCTGGTAACCCAAAAGCATTTTGAGGATATCCCGGCGGATATCGCCTTTTGCTCAAACATCTTCATGGTGTTCGGTTTACCGTCACACCGGCTAAAAGGCAACCCGGCCTTTTGGACTAAAAAGAGTAGTTCTTATAGCCTCGTTATAAACCGGAATGTGAACTATGAAATTCCTTCCGGCTGCTACGCCCGGATGAATCAGATTTTCATCGATACCGAGGTCCGGACAAAAAACACGAACGTTATAGATGTTGGCCGGTCCTTCCGTGAGTACGCGCACAAACTCGGGTATAAAGATGGGGGGGCAGACAAAGAACTGGTTAAGCAGCTGGTCAACTACGTAACATCTTCAATATCGCTGAACATCACCGACCACAACCCAAACCATATAGCCGGGGTGCAAACAATGGTAGCTGAAGCCTGGGACTTCTTTTTTGATGTGCCGAGCCCGGAACAGCTAACGATGGCGAAGGGGAAGATCATACTTTCCGAGAAATACGCTAAGTATATCCATAACCACTCTGTTCCACTGGATATGAACCGGGTCCGGTGTTTTAAAAACAACCCCATGGCGCTGGACTTCTACCGCTTCCTGGCTTACCGGAGCAATGAATTAAACAAACCGATATCGGTCCCGGACCACCTTCTTTTTGAGCAGCTGGGGGTCGGCCATGGTCAGGATAGGGTTACCCGCCTCCGATTAAAAAGAATACTCCGTTTTATTCAATCTGACTGGCCGGTTAACGCTAAGTTTGAGGATGGATATTTTGAGCTCTGTCCCTCCCCGCCCGCAGTCCAGGCGAAGGTCCCAAGTAAGAGCCCTTTGGTAATTACTAACAATATCGGTGGATAAGGGGAGTTATCAACTTCAAACTTGTAACGCCCCTTAGTTTTGGCTTTGCTTATGGGGGGAAAAGTTATCCACTTCAAACTTGTAACGCACCCCCTTCAAACTTGTAACGCTCTATATATACAAATAGTTAAGAGCAAATAGAAAGACAAGTAGTAGGCAGGCGGTGACTGTTAATAACTTCGTTCCTCCGGGAAGCTGGAAAGAACCACCGTTGTCACCGCCATTCCATACCTTTGCACCCAAAGCCCATACCCCAGGGCAGTTGCCAGAAAAGGGGGGAACCAGTAGGATAAAAGAGAAGATGAAACCAAAGAAATCCAAGCCCTATAACCCCGAAATAGAACTCGCTAAAGGCGCCACCCTGGATGCCGCCTCTTACGACAAAACCCAGAAGGTCAAAGTCACAGCCGGTAAAGTAACCGTTGGCGGCATCCCCGGCCGCGCGGAGATCTCCGGCATTGCCACCGGCCACATTCCAGAAGCCGGGTTAGAAGGGACTTGTGATCTATGGCTTTCAATATTCCGGTATATGCGCCCGGATGGCACAACCGATCATGTCGCCGGCTGGAATATCCCAACAGTGCTAAAACCTGGCCAGACCGCGGCCGCCACCGCAAAAGCCTTCGCGGATTATATCAACGCCGGCACCAGGCCGTACCATGCAACCGCCTCAGGTGGTAAGATAAAAATAGTTTTCACTATAAAATAAGCAGCTGAGGGAGTATGGGGAAAAGATTCGCATTAACATTTTTACTACTGCTATCCGCAGGCGCTGCGGGCCTGCAGGCGGCCGAGGCTAAGCCCGTTTATAAATGGGTTTCCGCCAACGAGTATTATTTTATCCTGCCAACATCCCAGGACCTGCATTTGTCGGGGGGCGGCGACACCCTGAGCGTTAATCCTTGGGGCTTCGGCTTTCGAGCGGTAGGGCATGAAACGTTTTCCAAAACCGGCGGCCTGCAGTTTCAAAGCGTAAAGGTGGACAGCGCCAGGACCGGGCGAAACACTTTCTATCTTTGGGACCTCATGCTCGGGATGGAATACATAGCGCCGAAAGTCCAAGGGAAGCCTTTGCGCTTTACCGCCTCGGCCGTCGCCGACCTGGGCATGTCCGATACAACATTCTACGCGGCCCCGGTTATTTCTGCAGGGCTGCTTTACACAACTGAGGAATATGCCGATACTCCAACGGGATTGACCTTTGATATTTATTACAGGCTTACCGATATCGATCTGGACAACGTGGGCGGCGGAGCCGGGACGCTCAAACCGGCCCTAGGCTTCAAAGTGGGTTACATCTTCGAGGGTTTCTGGACGACCAAAGAGAAGACAGCCGGATGAAAAAACTTAAC
>JAUSCK010000053.1 GCA_030651035.1 Elusimicrobiota bacterium | reverse complement strand
TTACCCGGCGCTGGCTTTTTACCTGTTCCTCGGCATGAGGGGCGCTTTTTCGATGCTGTGCCTGTTCATCTTCCTTGCCGCCGGGATCTTCCGGCTGGTCCGCTTCACGCTGCGCGGGTTCGAGCTGGACCCGGACAGCGGCGCGCGCGCCTACAGCGGGCTGCCCGTGTATTACAACCACCTTCTGCTGCTGGCGCTGGCCGGCCTTAAAACTTACCAGGCGCCCGGTTTCGGCTTTATCGCCTGCGCGGCGGTGCTCGCGTCCAGCGCCCTTATGGTGTCGAAAATAAAGGTGCCGAAGCCGGACTCGGTGCTGTCTTTCGCCGCGGTGCTGCTGTTCTCGGCTTTAGTCCTCGGCCTGCTGGGATTTTATGGAACTCATTCAATATAAAACAACGGAGCCCCGCCCGGACGCCTGCGCCGCCCTGATCGACAGGGTGTACGGGGCGTATCCCGGCTACGCGGCCGCCCTTACAAAAGAGGTCCTTTACCAGCTGGCGCCGGAAAATCCGTTCCTGGCTTTCGGGACAAGGGAGGGCTTTATTGCGATGGAGGGGGGCGAGCCGGCGGCGCATGCCTGCGCTATCACGGACTCCAGGCTCCCCGGGAACGTCGGCCTGATAGGTTATTTCGAGGCGGCCGGTAAAGAGGCCGCGGGGGCCGTCCTTTCAGCCGCCTGCGGGCATCTGGCCGCGCGCGGGATAACCAAAGTTTACGGGCCGGTTAACGACACCACCTGGCAGCGTCACGGGGTCTCCATAGCGGGGGAGGCGCCGCCATTTTCAGGCGAGCCGTTCACCCCCGCCGCGTACGCGGGCTATTTTGAAGGTTCCGGATTTGCTATTTCTGACCGCCGGTTCAGCACCTCCATAGCGGCGAACGAGCTGCCGTTCGGAGGCTACAGGGGCTGCTACGACGCACTTGTGAAACGCGGGTTCATGTTCACGGACCTCGAGCCCGGCGCGCTGGCGCCGCGTGCCCGGGAGATCCATGCCGTCGTGAACGCCTCGTTCACGGGCACGCCGCTTTTCGTGCCGGAGGGTTTCGCGGAGTTCCTTTACTCCGCGGGGGCCCGGGCCGCGCAGGCGGACGGGGCCGTTTTCATACTGGCGCACTTCGGGCTCAAACCGGCCGGGTTCCTGCTGGGCCTGCCGGACGGCTGTTATGAAGGCGGGGATTTTGTCTTCAAGACGATAGGAGTAATGCCCGAATGCCGCAGGCTGGGAGTGGGCAGCGCTCTTTTTTACCTGATGCAGTCCCGCCTGGCGGGCCGCGGCGTGCGGAAATGTATCTTTTCCACGATGCGCGACGGGAACGCCGCCATACAGACGCTGACCTCGCGCGCGCCGGTGCTTCACCGGGGCTATCTGACTTTCAGCAGGGATATCTGAAATGGCTGCCGGGATGATAACTATGCTGGCCGCCTACGCCTTGGTTTTTGCCGGGGCGGAATATCTGCGGCGCCGGGGGTGGTCCACGCTGCTGACGCGGAAATTCGCGCACGCGGCGGGCGGCATAGTTTCCTGCGCGCTGCCCGTTTTCGTTTCGAAGGCCGCGGCGATAGGCCTCGGCGCCGGGGCTTCGCTGTTCCTGCTGGCCACGGCCCGGAATAAAATGCTGCGCAGCATCCACGACGACGGGCGCGGGAGCGCCGGAGCGGTGCTTTTTCCGGCCGGCCTTGCGCTGAGCGCGCTCTTTTTCTGGCGGGCCGACGCCGTGGTCTTCCAGTGGTCGGCCCTGCTGCTGGGCCTGGCCGACGGCGCGGCCGGGGCCGCGGGCGGCTTGTGGGGCAAAAGGAATTACAGCGTGACGGGGAATAAGACGGCGGAGGGAAGCCTGCTGTTCTTTGTCGCCTCGCTGGCGGTGCTGGCGGCCTTCGTTTATGCGCGGCGGGGTTTTCCGCAGGCCGGCGACGCGGCGGTTATAATAGCCGGCGCGCTTGCCCTGACGGCCGTTGAAGGCGCTCTTGGAAAAGGCTGGGATAACGTGGGAGTCCCGCTGGCCGGGGGGGCGGTCCTGCTGTTCCTGAAGTAGAACGGCCATTACATGAACCGCATGAAACACATTTGGCCGCTTGATAAGCGCGCGGAGCTCCGGAGCGTGGGGGGCAAAGCCTTCAATCTTTCTTTGCTGGCCGGGAGCGGCCTGAAGGTCCCGCGCGGGTTCGTCATCGGGGCAGCCGCCTTCGGGGAAACCCTGGGCGCTGAATTGAAACAGCTGCGGGAAACGAGGGGCGCCGAAGCTGTGAAAGCCCTGCTCCCGCTGCTTAAGGAAAAGGCACGGCGCGCCGCTTTTTCCCCCGCGCTCGGTCAGGAGATCAGCGAAGCGTTCGCGCTGCTAAACGCGCCCGTAGCCGCGGTGCGCAGTTCGGCGGAGGCCGAGGACGGGGCCGGCGGCTCGTTCGCCGGCCAGTTCGAAAGCTTCCTGGGCGTGAATGCCGGGGGCCTCGACTCCGCGATCAAGCGCTGCTGGGCCTCGGCCTTTAGCCGGCGGGCCCATAGCTATAGAGAGGGTTTCATCCCCGGCATGGCGGTGATAGTCCAGGAAATGGTGGAGGCCGAGGTTTCCGGGGTAGCTTTCAGCTGCGACCCCGTATCCGGCGACAGAAGTTCGGTGGTGATAGAGGCGGTTTACGGCCTGTGCGAGCCGCTTGTGAGCGGAAGCGTCACCCCGGACAATTACCGCGTGAGCAAAGAGGGTGTTGCGGCGGGCGGGAAAAATATTGTCCCCCAGCGGGAATACCTGGGCGTTTCCCCGGCGGGCGGGACGGCTCTTTTCCCGGTGCCGGAGGGCTTGCGCGCGCAGGCCAAGCTGGGCGAAGAAATGCTGCATAGGATCGCCCGGGCGGCAGTGAGCGTCGAGAGCTTGTTTGGAAAGCCGGTAGATATCGAATGGGCGTTGAAAGGCGGCGAACTGCATATCCTGCAGGCCCGCCCGGTGACAGGTTTAGAGGAAGGAAAATGAAAAAAATTATTGACAGGCTCCGCCTGCAGTGGCTGATGGCTACTAAAACCCTCGGCTATTCTGCCGACGCTACGGAGCGGCTCTACAGGATATACCTGAACCACGGGAAGGTCATACACTACCGCAGCGGCCGCCCCGTCTATTCGCTTTCTACTCCGGCGCTTTACACCGGGCCTTCGGCCAATTTCTTCGCGCGCCAGATCTATAAGAGCATACACGGCAAGAACACCCCGAACCTGATGAGCTTCGCCGTTACTGATCAGTGCAACGCCGCGTGCGGGCACTGCAGTTTTTACAGCGGCGCGGAGAAGGACCCGCGCCCGGTGGTCACGCTTAAGCAGGCGACCGGCCTTCTCAGATCGGCGCAGGAGCTGGGCGTGTCGGTGATCAACTTTACCGGCGGCGAACCTCTTATGCGCGAAGACCTGCCCGCGATCATTAAAAGCGTGGATAAAGACCTGTCCACCACAGCCATGTTCACGAACGGCTGGTACCTGAAGGAACGCTGCAAGGAACTGAAGCAAGCCGGGCTGGACAGCCTGTATGTCAGCGTCGATTCCTCCGACCCGAAAACGCACGATAAACTGCGCGGCGTACCTGGCCTGTTCGACCGGGCGGCAGAGGGGCTGCAGCAGGCCATCTCTTCCGGGTTCTCCACGGGGATCTCCTGCTGCATGACGCCGGAGTCTTTTCGCGACGGGGAACTGGACCGCATTATCGAACTGGCCAAAGATATAGGGGTGCACGAGGTTATAGTGTACGACGCCGTGCCGACCGGGCGCTACGCGGGCCGCGACGACCTGCGCGGCAACAACGCCTGGATGGAAGAGATGATAGCCTCCGTAGGGAAATATAATGAAGACCAGGCTTATCCCGGCATCCTGATGTACGCCTATACCACCAGCCACCGGAGCATGGGCTGCTCGTGCGGCGTGAATTATTTTTATATCAGCCCTTACGGCGACATCTGCCCCTGCGACTTCAACCACGTCATTTTCGGCAACGCCCTGGAAAAGCCGCTTTACGAGATCTGGGACGCGATGACCTCGCTGCCGGAGTTCGGCTGCACCAAATGGGGCTACTGCCGGATGAAAGACCCGCAGTTAAAGGATTCCAGGACCAGCTCGAAGGAGTTTAAGAAATACGCCTGAATATTACCGATGAACATACTGATCACAGGCGCTACGGGCCAGCTGGGGCGGGAACTGGTGCCGAGGCTCCTTAAAAGGGGGGACAGGCTTACCCTGCTCGTGCGCGACACGGATAAAGCCGGGAAGATGTTTCCCGGCTGCGAACTCATTAAGGGCGATGTGACTTCGGAAGGGCTTGGGATAAACCGGCCGCCGCGGCCGGACGCGGTTTACCACCTGGCTGCGGATATCGACCTGGGCGCCGCCCGCGACAGCCGGGTCTGGGCCGTTAATTTCCGGGGCACCGTGAACGCCGTCAATTTCTGCCTGCTGAATTCGGTCCCCTGCCTGTTTTACGCCGGGACGGCGTATACCGAAAAAGGCAGGAATAGCTACGAAAGGTCCAAGAAGGCGGCGGAAGAATTCGTGGAGGCCAGCGACATCGGCCGCAAAACTATTTTCAAGCTCGGCATCCTTGTGCCGGGCGCGGGGGAGGCCGGCAGCGCTTCCGCCGGCGCCCTTTACCAGTTCGTGAACGCCATCGCCCGCGTGCTGGACCGGGCAGGACGGCAAAAACGCGCACTCCGGATAAAGGGCTTGCCTGAAGCGAGGCTTAACCTGGTGCACTCCGACCTGGCGGCGGATTTTATCGCCGGGGCGGTGAAGCCGGGTAAATTCTGGCTCACACACCCCGACCCCGTGAAATTAAGCGAGCTCGCGGAGTGGGTCGGCGAAGTCCTGGGCGCCAGGATAAAATTCGAGCCGGATTTCAAGATGTCCGCCGCCGAAGCGCTTTTCCACAGGGGGGTCAAGCCGTTCCTCCCGTACCTGCAGGGCGACGATTTCCCCGGCAGCCTGTGCGGCTGGCCCCGCGTTACCGAAGATTTTGTGAAGGAAAGCGCGGCCGCGGCGTTAAGCCCGGCCATGGACAAGCGTGACGAAGTTAGTGGTTACCGCGCCGCGGAAGTTTTATAATAATTAACCGGGAGCTTACACTATGATTGAATTTTATAAAAAACTTTATGCGGCGGCGCAAGCCATGTACCGGGCGCATTCTTTCGACCGGACACCAACCGCCCCTATTATCGCTTTTGAGGTTTTCCTCCTGGCCATGGCGGGGTTCGCGCTGTGGTGGATGTGGAAGAACGAGAAAAAGGGCGTGCAGCAGTTCCTCGTCGCCGCCGGCGGGCTTTTTATCCACCAGTTCTTCACCTCGCCGATGTGGCATAACTACAAGATGGGCTCGTGGGCGTACCTTTACCAGGACATCAGCTGGATCTCCACTTTAGCCTGGGCCACGTTCATCTCCGCGGCTATAATCATTGTCGACCGGTTTTTCGGCAGGCTGAAAGACTGGCAGCGCTTCCCGCTTTACCTCGCCGTGCTGGCGCCCTTCGCGATGGCCTACGAGACCGCGATGCTGAAGCTCGGGATAAGCGGTTACTCGCCGGAGGTGCAGCAGGTCCTGAGCGGGCGGGAGCTGCTGGGGACGCCGGCGGAAGGCTTCTTTTATGTGCCGGTCTTTATGGCGCTGGTGGTGAGCTTCACCAAGTACTGGACTTTTTATCTCCTGCAAAAACCCGTGATCCCCCTGCGCCGCAGACCCTGGCTGCGCAGCCTGGCCGTAAGCCTGGCCGCGGTGCTGCTGTTCGAATTCACCGTCGAGCCTATGGTGGAGAACAAGGGTTTCCCGGCCTGGTCGTACATCTACAGGGACATCAGCCTTGTGCTGACGGGCGCCTGGATAGCGCTGGTGTGGTTTACCATAAACACGGTGGACAAGTTCTTCATCCACTACGACCTTCTTAAAAAGTTCGCGCTCTACCTGGGGATGATCTTCGTCTTAGTCCTGCCCGCCGAGCTTTGGCTTATGATAAAGGGCTACCGGGTTTATTCCCCGAGCACCGAGGCGGCTTTTACCGGTTTGCATATCCCCTGGACGGGGCTGCCGGTGGAAGTGATCTGCGGCATACCGCTCTACTTCGCGCTTATCCTGTCGTTCGTAAAATATTGGGAGATAATCCTGGACAACCGGTAACCTGGAAGGAGGATTCAATATGGCACTCACTATTTGTCTGCTTTTTATGCTTTTCTATGCATTTGTTGTGGTCGGCTTGCCCGTCCTGGTAGTTATTTTGGTAGTAAAATGGGTATTAAATCTGGGTAAACCGCGCAGTGAACCTGAAAAGCGCTCAGGGGAAATGCCGACAAGCGACTGCCTGAAAACGCGTTTTATGGAAGAGGCGAGGCGGAACGCCGCCGCCGCAGTTGCCGCGAGCGCAACCGCCGAACCTGCGGCCGCGCAGGAGAAACGAAGCGAGCAGCCCGGAATTGCGTCTGACAGCTGGAAAATGGTTTCGCAGGGAGAAGGCCTGCGCAACGCCGCCATCAACAAGGTGGCGCTGGTGCAGTATATGGATTATGCGGCCGGCGAGGGGCGGGATGAAGCACTCATGCTCTCAACGCTGAAAGAGAAAGGCTGGCCTGAAAGCGAGGTCGCGGACGCCTTCCGCTCTTTTAAGCTGCTCCACGGGCAGGCCTGATCCCGGAAGCGGCGGGAAGCTGGCCGCCGGCCGCCGTATATTTCCCGCAGCTCACACCGCCACCGCGCCTTTTCCCTCGGAGCCGTCTATGCGTATGTCCAGCGGGGCGTCGACGCGCACGTGGCGGATGTAGGATAGCTCTTTCTGGGTTTTGAGCGCGTTTACCCGGTCCCAGTTTATAAAAGACTCGGGGCCGGTTTCATTTATGGTGAAGTAGCCGATGCCGAGCGAGGTTACGTTGTGGAAAAAATGCGTGCCGTAGGACGGGTCCACCACGAAGTCGCCGTAGGCCGCCTCTATTATGATCCTGGAATTGCAGATGTGGTGCCACTTCACCGGTATCCCCAGCAGCGGGTCGCTTGAGCCCCAGCGCCCCGGCCCTATGATGATGTAGGCGCGGCCCTCGGCGCGCAGGCTCGCGTTCAGCTCGCCTATCTCCTCGGCTATCAGGCGGGTTTTAAGCGGGTCGAATTTCTCCGGTATCACGTAGATCAGGTCCATGATGTCGCGGTGCGCGCCGTTTCCCAGCGCCTGCGCGCTGAGGGCCAGCAGGTTCTCGGGCCTGAGGTCCTTCATGGACACCTTTTTTACCGCGCTGCGCGAAACCATCGGCCGCATCTGCAGGATATTGAAGGCCGCCGCGCCGGACACCTGGTCATAATCGCAGGCGAATTCCATCTCTATATTGCAGCCCATCGCCTCCTTGCCCAGCGCCGAAAGCGTGTTCAGTATCTCGGACAGCGGCAGCTCGTTGTTCTTAAGTATAGGGGCGAAGGTGATCAGCCGGCGGCCCTGCTCCGCGATGCTGTCGGACACACAGTCGTTCTCCGCGGAGTAAGTGGAGCCGACCAGCCGAAGCGTACCGTCCTTCTCAGCTTCCTCTATGCCCGCCGTCTCCAGGGCAGGCTCCTGTTCGTAGCCCAGCGGTATTTCGGAGGGTGTGGTCCTAAGCGCTAAAAACTTGTTCTGCGAGTTGCCCAGGAAATCCCTGATGGTGGAGAACTGGTGCAGGTTATGCGGGTGGCAGGGGGAGAAGCGCAGCGCCGTGTAGCCCTCCACTATGGTCTTGCCCAGGCCCAGCGCTATATGCGATATCGGGTCTTCCGTCTGGAGCGGCGGCACCGGGTAATAGTTGTACGACTGTATGACCCCGGAGAAAGCCGGGTAATGGCGGCCGCCCGGGTAGGCGCGCCCCACCACGCGCTGTATCACCACCGACATCTTTTCCTCGTCGATAATAAGCGGGTTCAGCCTGCGGTAGGCCCGCGCCTCGCGCGAGAAAACCGAGGCGTAGATGAATTTCACCGCCCGCGCCAGCTCGTCCAGGCGGCGGGCGGGGTCGGGGTGATTGTTGGCCAGCATGTAGGTCTTGTAAACCCCGGCGAAAGGCAGTGTCTTTGAATCCTCCAGCAGGGACGAGGACCTGACGGCCAGCGGCCCGTCGAGCTTCTCCGCCAGGGTCTCCAGGTCGCGCATGACGTAGTCCGGCAGCCTGGCCTTCTCAAAAATGGCGGCGGTCTGCTCGTTGCTCTGGGTTTCGCTTATCAGTGAATCCAGGCCGTTCTGGTCCATGAAAAAATCGAAGACGGCGGAGGCTATCACCACGGTGTTGGGCACGGCCACCGTGACCCCGGGCCAGCGGGTCTCCAGGTTCGTCTTGCTCAGCAGGAAATCCACGAAGGCCAGCCCCCGGGCCTTGCCGCCTATGGAGCCGGAGCCGATCTTTGTGAAAGGGGTGGAATCGTCGAACGATTTGTAGTCGAATTTGAGCACCGTGCCCAGCTGCGTCTTGTAGATGAACTGGTGCATGGACTCGATCAGGTACTTGCGAAGTTCCTCGGGGTTGCCGAACTCCGAGATCTTCTTGGGCCTTATGTGGTAGGCCATCTCGAATTCGGTGCGCGCGAACAGCCACTTCGAAAAGTGATTGCGGCTGGAGTGGTACAGTACCGATTCTATCGGCACCACCTTCAGCAGCTTGAGCATGGTGTTGAGGTCGGCCGCGCGGGCCAGCTCCACGCCGTTCTTGTCGGCGAAGACGAAGTCCCCGAAGCCGAAGTAGCGCTGTATAAAGCCGCGCAGCTGCTTGTAGAGGTCCGCCGCGGCCTTGTGCATGAAGGTGGCCCCCATCATGCCGGCGGCAGCTGCGAACTTTGAATTGAAAGACTGGAGCAGGACGGGCATGTCGGGATTGTCCGCCTTTATCCTGAGGGTGAGGGTAAGCCCGGCCTCCTGGTCGGAAGCTTCGCTCATAGGGTACTCTATGTCGGTGATAACTCCCAGCAGGTTGGTTTTGTATTTGTCGTAGATGGCCCAGGCCTCTTCGTAGTTGGTGCAGAAAAGCACCTTGGGCCTGGCGCGCAGGCGCAGTATCTTTTTCGCGGGATTCAATTCCTCGGTCATCACTATCTGCGTCTGTTTAAGCAGCTCGGTGTAGATGACCGGCAGGTAGGAGGAGTAGAACTTTATGTTATCCTCCACCAGCAGCACGGCCTGCACGCCCACCTTGGAGTCCTGCTCCATATTGTAGGCGTCCTCGAAGATGTTTATGATGGCCGAGAAGATGCGGGTGTCGCCGCTCCAAAGGTAGACCCCGTCCGCCAGCGCGAGGGTTTCGTTCGGGATGTTCCTGATGTCCTGTATATTGAAAGAAAGCAGCACTACCGGCAGCGTCTGGCGGCCGGCCTTCAGGCTGCGGAAGAACTCCGCCATATCGGATTCCCCCACCTGTATCATGGCTATCACCAGGTTGTAGGAACCTTCACTAAGTTTCTCAAGGGCCTGCTCGGCCGTGGCTACGCGGGTTATCCTGGGGGCCGAGCGGGGGGAATAGTCCAGCATCTCGCCGAAAAGGGCCTCGTTAAGCCGGTCGTCGTCGGCCAGCAGGAAGGAGTCGTAAAGCGAGGCCACCAGCAGCACTTTCTTTATCCTGTACGGCATCAGCTTCTCGAAGCCGCCGAATTCGATCTGGTAGTCGCCCGGTTTCTTGGTTGTCGGCATATCCGATATTTTACAAAACCTATGGTAGTGCCGTAACACGCTATGCGCATTATTTTGCTTGCATATCTTCCTTGACAGGGCAGTCGTTCCGGAATACAATACTGCTATGAACCGGGTATTAAACATGTCTTTGTCAGGCAGAGAGATCGGCAGGCTCTCACTCCTCGCCGGAGCTGTCTGGACGGTTTTTATTTTCGGGTCGCTGGCCCTGGGCCTGCGCCATCAGCGGCTCGCCATAGTGAAGCAGGCGGAGAGCGAGGCTGAAACTATAGCGGGCATGGACCTCTCTTTCCGGAACTGGGTTATCGGGCACGGGGGCGTATATATCACCGGGCCCGGAAAGACTTCGCCTACCCCGTACCTTCGCGCTCAAACTAAGGAAATTAAAACGGCTACCGGCGGCAGGCTGGTACTCGTCAGCCATGCCTACGCCATGCGGCAGCTTTCCGAGGCCAGAGCGCTACAGGGTCTGCCCTACAGTCATATCACAGCCAGCAAGCCCAAAGACCCGGCGAGCGCTCCGAATGAATGGGAGCGGGCGGCGCTGGCCGGCTTCGAGCGCGGCGAAAGGGAAACCCTGGTTTCATCTTACGGCGGTCGCGTGCGGTTTATCCGCGCTTTCCGCCAGGAAGCGGCCTGTCTCCCCTGCCACGCTCCTGGTGAGAGCGTCGGGGGAGTGCACGGCGCCATCAGCGTAGAGGTCCCCCTGAAGCACTTTGTAAAGATCGGCGGCCCGCTGCGCCTTTACTGGACGGCGGGGCATGCCCTGATCTGGCTGGCCGGGATGTTCGGCATCATATTCGGGTGTAAATATCTCAAGCGGGCGCAGGCGGGCCTGCGGGCAAGCGAGGATAAATACAGGAATTTGTTCGATAACTCCCGCGACGCCCTTATGACCCTGGCGCCGCCTGCCTGGGCTTTCACTTCCGGCAACGCCGCTACGCTGGCCATGTTCGGGGCCGGGAATGAAGCCGAATTCACCGCGCGCGGGCCGCTGGAGCTGTCCCCGGAGCGCCAGCCCGACGGCAGGCTGTCCTCCGAGAAAGCCAGGGAGCTGATAGAGACGGCCATGAGCCGGGGAAAGAATTTATTCGAGTGGACGCACCGGAGGATAGGCGGGGAAGAGTTTACCGCCGAAGTGTTCCTGACCCGCATGGAACTGGACGGCAAGGCGTTCCTGCAGGCCAGCGTCCGGGATATTTCCGAGCGGAAGCTGGCGCATGCCCAGCGCGAAGCCCTGCTGGCGGAACTAAAGGAATCCCTCGCGCAGGTGAAGTACCTGAGCGGGCTCATCCCCATCTGCGCCTCCTGCAAGAAGATACGCAACGACAAGGGCGCCTGGGAATCGGTGGAGTGTTATGTCACCGAGCACAGCGACGCCAAGTTTTCGCACGGCATCTGCCCGGACTGCGGAAAAAGGCTTTACGGCGAGTTTTACGAGGAGAAACCGGGCCCGGGGAATAAAGGCGGCTGACGCGTAGGATCCAGGGGACGCTGATTACTAAATGACTAACAACCAGCTGGCATTCAAAGCCGCCGGAGAAGCGCAACCCAGCCTGACTTCGCTGATCTTAAGCGGGTCCTGCCTGGTCCTTTCAAAATAGAACCTGCCCCGGCTGACGACTGAAACAACCACACCCGGCAAATTCTCCCGCCCGGCAGCCGCCGGGCGCGGCGGAGCTTTTCAAAATTCCGGAAAAGCGCCCCGCTTTTTGTTATTATAGATGAAACGGACGGCGGGGAACCGCTTTTTGGAATATTTTTTAAAGAAAATGCGCCAGCTGAGGGGATAAACTGCAATAATCCACCTGATGTTTACTACAGATCTCCTGTAAGGAGGAATATGAATAAATTCGGATTGCCGCTGGTTTTTCTAATACAGCTTGTACCGCTCTTCCAGAACTATGCCGCGGCGGAAACTCCGCAGTCGCAGTGCTTCTGTGTCATGCCTCGTCCGGGAGAGATGCCGCCTTATTATATAGCCAGGTTCTCACCGCCGCCGCCCGGCTGCGAGGGCAGGAGTTACACCCCGAACGGTAATGGTACCGCCGGCCTGAGCTCCTGCGGCAAAGCTGGCGGCAATGCCAAAACGGACCAGGCGGCCGGGCCGGGAAAAGTTAAAGTGAACAAAATGGAGTTCAAGGACGAAACCTTGTACTATCCGCTTAACTGGAAATGCCACAAATGTAAACAAGGCGAGGAACTGATAGTATCGATTATTCATTATCAATGGGATACCCTTTCCGAGAATACACCGAGGAATTTCCCCTGGGCATATTTCCAGGTCGGTAAATCTCCCGGAGCCTGTTCCCCGATAACCTCGACCGACTTTGTATTTATCAAAGATCTTCAGGTTGCCGGGGCGCCGGCTAAAATGTACGAAGTGAAAAAGAGCGGGGTGCCGGTCGACGTAGCGGGAAAGTCACAGCCGCAGCTTATGGGCGATAAAGAGTTATTCGTGACTTTTTATTCCCGAGGAGCATGTTACGATTTCGCGATGATAGCTCATAAAAAGTATTTCGACCGGTTCTGGAAAGATTTTCTTCTAATAATGCAGAACTTCGAGATTAGGCGGCGGTGAGAGAGTTAACCCAGGGGGATATGGGGACGCTGCTGACTTTCTGATTCCGCTGAAAAACCCCCTCTGCCTAAAAAAGAGGTTCAAAAAAGAACATCAAAACACCTTAACCAATAAATAAAAATCGTTTGTATGCGATCCTTGAGAGAAAATTTTTGCCCGGTTTTTACCCCATTTTCAAAACAGGGGGTTTTTCAGCGGAATCACTTTCTTGCCTATTGTTTTATTGCGGACGGGGCCCATGAACAAGTAAGAAAGTAAGCAGCGTCCCTAAGATGCCCCTGTGTTTTCTGCCGAGCCTATGAGCCCGGGCACAATGAAACTCTTCCATTCAGGATCACATTGTCATTATTAAGTCATACTAAGGAGGCATTATGAAGAAAGCTCTTGCTATCCTCGCGGGCCTGATCGCCGGTATCGCGGCCTTGGTCATCCTCGTCCTGTTCCTGCTGCAGCAAGTGTTCCATGACGTGCCGCCGCCAAACGACGCGGACCTGCGGCCCAAGGCGTCCGCGGCCCCCGGCGCTGACAGCGCCTATAATGATTTCGTCAAGATTACGGCCAAACTGCAGTTGTCTCCGGCGGAACGCGAGCTTATGGTCACGCAGGAGAAGAGCAAAACCCCGGACCTGGCCGCTATCGGGCCGTTGGTCGCGCGCAACGCCGATGCCCTGGGTCTTTTCTCCGATTTTTCGCGCCGAACGCAGTTCTCGGACCCCAACTATCTGGACCCGGCCAGGATCAACTTCGAGACGCCGGTCCCGCAGTTTTCCCCTGTCGTCAGCGCCGCCCGCCTGAGTTCACTGCGCGGAGCGGCTCTGCTTCGGCAGGGCCGTGCGCCGAAGGCGCTGGAGGAAGCGCTCGGCATTATGGACGCTGGCCAAACGCTGCTGCGGTCCGACCAGCCGCTGATCAGCGCGCTGGTTGGAATGTTAATAGGGAATATCGGAGCGAGCCGGGCGCGCGAAGTGATAAACAGCGGGAGGCTCGATAAGGCGTGGTTATTGTACGCGGCCCGGCGGGCCCTGGCTTATCGCGGCGGCGCGGCGGCGCTGCAGTCCGGCTTTCGCTTTGAGTACATCAGCATGACGAGTATGCTCGCACATCTGCCGGAGGCCGCCTCCAATCAGCCGAACTCCCGCTTAGTCTCCGTAGGCGCACGCAGCCGCTACCTGTACCAGCCGGAGCAGACCCGGGGTTTGTTCGCTGCAAGATTCCGCCTGTTGGTTGAGGACGCGGCCAAGCCCTGCCTTCAGGCCCGCCAGCCCGGCGTGCAGCTCCAGTCTATCGACCTCAGGCCCAATATGGTGGGGCGGATACTATTCAACGTTGCCAGCCCGCAGTACGAGAAGCTTTATACCAGGCGCTGCGAGAGTGACTTCCAAATCGCCGCCGCGGCAGTTGAGGCCGCGCTCGCGGCCTACCGCCTCGAGCACAAGCGCTATCCGGCCGGCCTGGACGAACTCGTCCCGCGCTACCTCGCTTTCGTGCCAGCCGACCCGTTCACGGGCGCTGCGCTGCTCTACTCTCCGGGAACCGGGGAGGTCCACACTGCGGGCAAAGGCGTAGACGGTGAGGCGCTTTGAGGGATAGGGGACGTCCGCGCTCTCTCTCGCCGATGGGGGGTAACTTGGAATAATCCGTCTTGCGTTTACTACAAAGCCGGGTTCGCGGGTGGGTTGCCAATGCGAGCGCATATATTTATAATACTATTGCACGGCCGCTATGACTTTAAGGAGAATTAAAAATGGAAAAACCAGTAATAAGAACTAAATGTCCTAACTTTTCTTCCGGGCCCTGCGCCAAGCGCCCCGGCTGGACCGTGGACGCTTTAAAGAACGCCCTTTTAGGCCGCTCACACCGCTCCAAGGAAGGGAAGGCCCGCCTGCAGGAAGTCTCCGACCGCATGAAGAAGGTGCTGAACCTGCCCGCCGATTACCGCATAGGCGTGGTGGCCGGTTCCGACACCGGCGCGGTGGAGCTCGCCATGTGGACCATGCTCGGCCCCCGGCCGGTGGATATCTTCGGCTGGGAATCCTTCGGCAAGGGCTGGATAACCGACGCCGTGAAGTTCCTGAAGCTCCCCAAGGTCAACGAGTACAAGGCTGATTACGGCAAACTTCCCGACCTTAAGAAAGCTAACCCCGCCAACGACATCATCTTCACCTGGAACGGCACCACCTCAGGCGTTAAAGTCCCCAACCTGGACTGGCTGCCGGCCAACCACGAGGGCATCGTCATCTGCGACGCCACCTCCGGGGTGTTCGCGATGGAGATGGACTTCACCAAGCTCGACGTGGTCACCTTCTCCTGGCAGAAGGTGCTGGGCGGGGAAGCCGCGCACGGCGTGATCATACTGTCGCCCAAGGGCGTCAGGCGCATGGAAGAGCAGAACCCCAAGATCACCTGGCCCGTGCCCAAGATCTTCCGCCTGGTCGACGAAGGCAAGCTGAAGCCCGGCGAACTTGAATACAACACCGTAAACACGCCTTCCATGCTGTGCGTCGAGGACGCCATAGACGCCCTGAAGTGGGCGGAAAGCATCGGCGGCAGCCCGGCGCTGGTGAAGCGCTCCAACGCCAACCTGGCCGCCTTCGAGAAGTGGGTCGCCAAATCGAGCTGGATAGACTTCCTGGCCGAGACCAGGGAGACACGCTCCAACACCTCGGTCTGCTTTAAGATCAAAGCCGAGTGGTTCCTGAAACTTTCCGACGAGGACAGGACCAAGGCCGCCAAGAAGATAACCTCCATGCTCGATAAAGAAGGCGTGGCCTACGACATCAATTCCTACGGCAAAGCCCCGGCCGGCATCCGCGTCTGGTGCGGAGCCACCGTGGAAACTTCCGATATAGAAGCGCTGACCCCGTGGCTCGACTGGGCCTACGAAGCCGTCGCCAAAGAATATTCCAGGGAGGCCGTGAAATGAAGAAAGTCCTGATAGCCGATAAAGCCGATTCCCTGTGCGAAAAGGTCCTTAAGGACCGCGGCCTGGAGGCCGTAGTGAAGACCGGCATGAAGCCGGAGGAACTTAAAGCCTGCGCGCACGAGTTCGACGCCATCATAGTGCGCTCAGCCACCACCCTCACCCGCGAGATCATAGAGGCCGCCAAGAACCTGAAGGCCGTGGCCCGCGCCGGCTCCGGCGTGGACAACATAGACGTTCTCGCCTGCATAGAAAAGAAAGTGCTGGTGATGAACACCCCCTTCGGCAACACCGTTTCCACCGGCGAGCACGCGATAGCCATGATGATGGCGATGGCGCGCCACATCCCGCAGGCCAGCGCCTCCACCCACGCGGGAAAGTGGGAGAAGAAAAAATTCGAAGGCGTTGAGATAACCGGCAAGACCCTGGGCGTGATAGGCTGCGGCAACATAGGCGCCGTGGTGGCCGACCGCGCGATGGGCCTCAAGATGCACGTTATCGTTTACGACCCCGTGATGACCGCCGAGCGCGCCCGCGAGCTGGGCGTGAAGATGGTCAGCCTGGACGACCTGTACGCGAAGGCCGACTTCATCACCTACCACGTGACCATAAACCCGGCCACCAAGGGCATGCTGAACAAGGAAGCCGTAGCCAAGATGAAGAAAGGCGTGCGCATCATCAACTGCGCCCGCGGCGGCATCATGGTGGAGGAAGACATCAAGGCGGCGCTCGTGAGCGGCCAGATAGCCGGCTTCGCCTGCGACGTCTACGTCAAAGAGCCCGCCACCGAGCACATCTTCTTCGGCATGGAAAACGTGATCTGTACGCCCCACATAGCCGCGTCCACGAAAGACGCGCAGGTGACCGTGGCCAGGCAGGCCGCCGAGCAGATAGCCGACTACCTGCTCAACGGCAAGCGCACCCACGCGGTCAACGGCGATAAGATATAGGCATACCGGCAAGGAGCCCAACATGGCTAAGCTACCGCTCTTCACACCCATCTACGGCATACGGCCCGCCAAGGGCAAGGCGCAGGAAATTATCGCCCCGCCCTACGACGTGATGGACTCCGAAGAAGCCCGTGAGTTCGCCAAAGACAAGCCTCTCAGCTTCCTGCACGTCTCCAAAGCCGAAATAGACCTCCCGCCCGGCACCGACGTCCACTCCGAAGCCGTCTATCAGAAAGCGGCCGAGAACTTCAAGAAAATGCTGGACCAGGGCCTGCTCGTGCGCGAGAAAAAGCCCTGCTTCTATGTCTACCGCCTGCAGATGGGGGCTCATATCCAGACCGGCCTCGTGGTCGGCGCCTGCGTGGACGACTACGACGCCAACCGCATACGCAAACACGAATTCACCCGGCCCGTGAAAGAAGACGACCGCGTCAACCAGATAAAATACGTAAAAGCCCAGACCGGCCCGGGACTTATAGCCTACAAGCAGATCCCCGAAGTGGACGCCATAATTAAAAAGACAGCGGCAAAAGAGCCGGAATTTTCCGCCGCCGGGCAGGGCGGGGTCATCCATACTTTGTGGCTGCTTGACGACGAGGCCGATATAAAAACCATAGTGGAGGCCTTCGAAAAGCAGAAAGCCGTATACATAGCCGACGGCCACCACCGCTCGGCGGCCGCTTCCCGCGTGAAGAGGCTGATGGTGGCCGAGCGCGGCGCGGCCCACACCGGCACCGAGCCCTACAACACCTACCTCGCCGTGGCCTATCCTGTCGACGAGATGAAGATCTGGGATTACAACCGCGTGGTCAAGGACCTTAACGGCCTCACCCCGGAGGACTTCCTGGTTAAAATAAAGGAAAACTTCGAAGTGAAAGAAGTGAGCGGCCAGGCCAAGCCGTCCGCCCGCCGCGAGTTCGGCCTGTACCTGGGCGGAAAGTGGTACCTGATGAATCCGGCCGTCCTGACCCCTGCCAGTGAAGAGGACCCGGTTAAGGCGCTGGACGTCAGCGTGCTGTCGGACCTGGTGCTGGACAGGATCCTGGGAATAACGGACCTGCGCAAATCCGACCGCGTGGACTTCGTGGGCGGGATACGGGGGCTCGGCGAGCTTGAGAAGCGCGTGAATTCCGGCGAGATGGCCGCCGCGTTCGCGCTGTTCGCCACCTCCCTCGACGAACTGATCTCGGTGGCGGACGACAACCAGGTGATGCCGCCCAAGTCCACCTGGTTCGAGCCCAAGCTGGCCGACGGCGTGGTCTCGAACCCTCTGCTTTAAAAAGTGGATTTTGGCGGGCCTCTTGTTATACAATAAAGGCGGGGGGTTAAAAATCGGAACAGCATGACACACAAGATACTTATTATAGATGACGAAGAAAGCGTGCTCCTGATCGTGAAGCAGGCTTTTGCCGGCCACTGCGAGGTCCTGACCGCGCAGGGCGGTGAGGCCGGGCTTGAAATAATCAAGAAAGAAAAACCCTCCTTTGTTTTCCTGGACATAGCCATGCCGGGCATGTCAGGGATCTCGGTGCTCGAGTCTATCAAAGAGCTGGGCTCCGTGCCGGTGGTGTGGATGCTCACCGGGAGCGAAGACCTGGATACCGCGGCCTTCACCCTTAAAGGCGGCGCCAGCGGCTACCTGACAAAACCTTTTGACATCGACAGGCTGCGCAGCGTGGTGTTCAACGCCCTGCTGGACCTTGAAAAAAACAAGCAGGAGTTCCTCGCCGAAGACAAGCCCTGGCACGTTAAGAAAATCAATAAGTAAGTGAAAATCAATCCCGCCTTTTCGGACTTCACCGGGAAACAGCTGGCCGCGCTGCGGCGGCTGGATACCCCGCGCAAAGTGCAGGATTTCCTGGACTACGAACTTTCCTACAACGACAGCAAGCCCAATACCTGCCTTTCCCCTCTTGAAGTCCTAAGGCGGGGCGAAGCCCACTGCATAGAGGGGGCGATGTTCGCCGCCTCGGCTTTCCTTTTCCACGGCCGCCGTCCCATGCTGCTTGACCTGCGCGCCAACCCGCGCGACGACGACCACGTGATAGCGCCTTTTTTGCAGAACGGCCGCTGGGGAGCCGTCGCGCAGTCGCATTTCTGCGGCCTGCGCTACCGGGAGCCGGTGTACAACTCCTTCGGCGAACTGGCCCGCAGCTACTTTGAGTTCTATTACAACAGCCGGGGCGAGAAGACCCTGCGCGAGTTTTCCGAACCCTTGGACACGGCGGCGCTTAAGCCCGAATGGCTCTATTCGGAGAAGAACGTGTTTTTCGTAAGCAGGAAGCTGGACGCGCAGCGGCATTACCGCATATTGGGTTGTCTTCAGGAAAAAGAGCTGCGCCGCGCCGATTCCCTGCTGCTGGAGGCCGAGGTCCTGGGCGGCTCACGGGCGCCGCTCATACGCCGCAGGCCGCGGCCGTATTTAAAACTGCGGAGCAAAGGAAAGCGTGGAAACGCCCTTTAATTTCCCAAGTGAACCCGTCCACCGCCCCTGCTGGTCCTGCGGCGCGGTCATTTCCAGCGCCGACAGTTACTGCAAAAAATGCGGAAAGGGGCAGGGCGGTCACGTGCCCTGGCAGTATCAGCACCTGGGAGCGATAGTTCTCACGCTTGGACTGGGCCCGTTCAGCCTGTTCTATATCTGGCGCTCGCCGGTGATCTCGCGCAACGCCAAAATAGCGTATACGGGCTTCATCCTGCTTTTAACCTGGTTCGCTATCGATTTTTTTAACAAGGTGTGGTCCTCGGCGCAGGCCATGCTGGCCGGCGCGCAGCTGGAAGGCTTATGAGCCGGGTTTTACAGCTGGCCAAAAGCCGCAGCGGAAGAGCTCCCGTGAAATTCATGGGAGTTGTTCTCCTGATCCTGGCCGCCTCGCTCGGCCGCCCGGCCCGGGCCGGGGAAGGCGCGGGGAGCCTTAAGCAGTTCAAAATTGAAGCCGGCGGCTATACCCGCGCATACCGAGTTTACTCCCCGCAAAACCTTGAGAAAACAAAGAAATATCCCCTGCTGGTCATCCTTCACGGGGGCGGCGGCACAGGCAAAGGCATGCCCAGGCTTACCCGCGGCGGCTTCGAGGCGCTTGCGGACGCGAATGGCGCCATACTGGCCTACCCCGACGGGCTGGATAAGAACTGGAACGACTACCGGGCTGATAAAAGCCGCAAGGCGCAGCGGGAAAATATCGACGATGTCGCGTTCATAACAGCCATGCTGGACGCGATAGCCGGAACATATCCCGTCGACGCCGGGAGGGTTTATGCGGCCGGCATTTCCAACGGCGCCATGATGAGCTATACGCTGGCCTGCCGCGCGGCGGAGCGGTTCGCGGCTATAGCGCCGGTAGCGGGGGCCATGCCCGAGAACCTGGCGCCGGCCTGCAGCCCTTCCAGGCCCGTGCCCGCGCTGATCATCAGCGGTACCGAAGACAGGCTGGTGCACTGGGAGGGCGGCTATGTCACCGGGCCTTTCGGCCGGAAAAAGCTGGGCAGGACCATACCCGTTGAAAAAAGCCGGGACTTCTGGCTTGAAAAGAATTCCTGCGACGCGGCTAGAAAAGAAATTTCAAAAACGGATTCCGACCCCGGAGACGGCATGGCTGTTGAGCGGGAGGTTTACTCCGCCTGCGCCGGCGGCAGCGCCGTTGAATTTATTAAAATAGCCGGGGGCGGCCATACCTGGCCGGGCGGCCTGCAGTACCTGCCTGAGCGCATAATAGGCAAAACCTCCCGCGAGATAAACGCGACCGCCGAGATCTGGAACTTCTTTATGAAGCATTCTCTGCCTCCCAGGCCCTGAGGAAAATTATATACGGCGGGAGCCGTTTATCAAAAACCTTAACATGTCGCCGGAAGAACTTGTAAATAAATACTCGGACATGGCCTACTGCCTGGCGCTGCGCCTTACGGGTAACGCGGCCGACGCCGAGGACCTCGCCGAGGACGCCCTTATCAAGGCCATCCGGGGCCTGGCGGGCTTCCGCGGCGATTCCGACGCCGGCGTCTGGCTCTACAGGATAGTGATGAACTGCTGGAAAAACCAGCTGCGTTCTCCCCGCCTGGCCTTCTGGCGCAGGCTGCGCGGCTTCTATTCCGCCGGAGAAGAAGAGGAGCCCATTGACCCGCCCGACCCGTCGCCCGGCCCCGGGCCGCAGCTGGAGGCCGCCGCCCGCAGCGAGGCCTTTGAAAAAGCCATGAGCAGCCTGGAGCCGCAGGACCGGGCCATACTGATATTGCGCGAGCTGGACGGGCGCAGCTATTCCGAGATAGCCGAGGTCCTGTCCGTCCCGGAAGGCACGGTCCGGTCAAGGCTTTCCCGGTCCCGTGAAAAATTGAGGGGGCTCCTGCGCGGCCTCCTGGAGGAAAAATGACACACGATGAAATTATAGAAGACCTCTCGGCTTACTTCGACGGCCAGCTCGGGCCGGAAAAGACGATAGAGATCTCCGCGCACGTTTCGTCCTGCCCGGAGTGCCGCGCCGCCCTGGACGAGCTAAAAGCGCTGTCCGCCGGCGTAAAAACAAATCTTGCCGCCGCCGCGCCGGCCGGGATGAAAGAGCGCGTTCTTGCCCGGGCGCTGGAAAGAAAAAAGCCGCAGCTCCGGACTTCAACCGTTCTGGCTGCCGCCCTTGCGGTGATAATCCTCGCTTTGATGGCGGCTCTTGCTGCAAAGCGCGCTATGCCGGTCATGTTCGCGCAGATACAGGGGATGATAAACGGCGCGTCCTCAACACTGGGCGCTTCAGGGGGCAACAAATAGCGTAAGGTATGGAACTTTTTCAGGGTTTCTGTGTCTCAGTATGTGAAACGCACATAAGGAGGCTATATGAAACCTGGTACTTTTTACAAGCGCGCGGGGCAGAACACGGTGGAGTACCTGCTGATACTGGCCGTAATAGTGGGGGTAGTGTTGATAACTGGTACGGCGCTGAAAAAGTATATGCCGTCCCTTTTTTCGCAGATTACCCAACAGATGGATACCGCGGTCAATCAGCTCGGCCGCAGTTCCGGCAACGTGGATTGACCCCCCGTTAAAAAGAAGCCTCAAAAAGGAGCCAGCCTCCTTTTGATCAGCCGTGAAGAGTAAGTGATTTTTCGCACCTAATCCCCTCTGTAGCCAGCTTTCCTGTAAAAATATTCTTCGCACCTTTGCTTTCCGGCCTCTTGACACCCCATACTGACATTATGTATAATGCCAGTATATGGAT
>JAUSCK010000140.1 GCA_030651035.1 Elusimicrobiota bacterium | reverse complement strand
GCATTTTCTAATCCAAGGATGAGCATGAGAGCTCTCGTCGGTGCTCCGTCGCGAACTTTTTAACCAAGCCTCCATTTCTCGGGTAATAACCCAAAAGGTATGCCGAACCGGTTACGCCGGCGGCTGCCAGTCCGGGGTCCTGTCGACGGGTAGCCTTTTCGCGTTCCCTCGGCAGCCTGCGGGTTCGAAAAGGCTACCCGTCGCCACCCCTCCAACTATACCCGCCGGCCAAACCGATTACCTTGTGCACCTCTCGGCAGCACTTCTCTGAACAACTTGGTTTTCGCATCCTGCATCAACTTTGCGAACCCATTGGCGCTATATGCTTTGGCCGTCTTTTCCAACCACTCAAGGGTCACGCCTTTCCTCAGATACTGCTCCGGCTTCTTCAATGCCCTGAACGCCTGACAGGGTGTCTGGTACGTTTTATACGTTCTGTGCCGCTTCCCTTTCTCATCTACGGTGATCGTCGCGAATCCACACGGCCTGTGGTAGTTCAGATAGATGTTGAAATATTCCATGTAAAACCGATGTATCCCGTCTGCGTGCCGCCGCTCTATGTGCCAATGTCCCATATGCTTGCGGATGACGCTGCCGTTCTTACCCTCCACCAACGCGTTGTCGTTGGTCCGCCCTGACCTGGATTTGCTTTGTTTTATCAGAAGCCCGCCCAACATTCCGGCTACTTGCTTGTTTATAAATTCCCCGCCGTTATCCGAATGAAACCCACGGATAAGAAACGGAAACATTAATATGGCCGCCGCCAGAACGTCTTCCAGCCAGGCTTCGCTTATCGCCTCCACGCACGCAACGATCTGCCATTGGGTAACTTCGTCTACCATGTTGATATGGTAAACGCCCTTTACACCGTTGAGGTCGCCCTGATGAACCGTATCCACCCGCAAATGCCCCGGCTTGCCGTTCGGATTCGGCTTGCCTCGTTTCCCTATGGCGACCTGCACCGATTTTGTCCTTGATACGGTCAGCGCTTTATATCTGTACGCTGGAGTTCCTCGCAGGTTGTATATGTGCGAAACGGATATGCCGCTAAGACGTTTGTAGCGAATATCGCCGAATTTAAACTCGCGTTCCAGGATGTTCTTTGTCGCCGGACCTGCCAACCGCTCATGAAGATTATCCGTTTCCGCTAATAGCTCTATGTCCTCCCTTGTGTAAACTACTGGGAATTTATTGCGCTGACCCCAGGCCGCCTTTATCTCGCCGCCAAGCAACTGCTTCTTTATAAGCCTGGTTAACTGCGATTCGGAAATCCCGGTCATCCGCTTCATGTATCCGCGCAGTAGGCCTTTTTCTTCCCGCTTAAGATCAAAAAACATAAACCGCTTGAGAACGGTCTCCAGCCAGCGGTATTTATCGTCGCGGGAAGCGCTTTTTAGGTTGAGCCCCTCCGAGGCGGCTAAGAGTTTCTTTATCTGGCTGACTGTTGTTATTCCGGAATCGTCCATTTGTGTGGTCATGGTTACAGATTATGGACGGAAAACACGTCGTTTGCAAGCCAAAGCCGGTTTCATGCTCATCTTGCGTTGGAAACAGGCTTTTTCTCATGCTCATCGTGCATTGGATAATTCTCCTGGTACCTTTTAATCTTCTATCTTTGCTAAACTGGTGGGCAATGGCTGAAACGGTACTGGTAACAGGGTCCACCGGCTTTATAGGCCGGGGCCTGGTGAAACGGCTTGCGGCCGGGGGGCTGCGGGTGCGCTGCCTCGTCCGCCCCGGCTCGGATATTTCGCGCCTGCCGCCGGGAGTCGAGTTAGCCATGGGAGACCTGCTGGACGCGGCCTCCCTCGAAGCCGCGCTGCGCGGCGCCGCGCAGGTCTGGCATTTGGCGGCTTTGGTCAGGCCCGGCGGTTTCCTGGTCCGGCGCAAGGGGCTGGAGGAGAGGTTCCTCTCGGTGAACGCCGCCGCCACCGGGCTGCTGGCGCGCGCCGCCTCGCGCGCCGGGGTAAAACGCTTCATCTATTTCAGTTCCGTCTCCGCCCTCGGCCCCGGGGAGAACCTGCGGGACGACGCCGGGCCCCGGCCCCTCACTTTATACGGCAAATCGAAACTGGCCGGCGAAGCGGCCCTGAAAGAAGCCGCGCGCGGAGGGCTGGACTTTGTGATCCTGCGCCCGTCCATGGTCTACGGGCCCGGCTCGCCGGGCTGGATGCCGCTGTTCGAAACCGTCCGCCGCGGGATGGCGCCGGTCCCGGACGGAGCCGCGAACACCTTCTCGGTCTGCTACCTGGAGAACCTGCTGGACGCGGCCCTGCTGGCCGCGCGGACGGCCCCCGCCGGTTCGGCCATGAACGTCAGCGAAGGTTCCATCACCGTGCGCGAGCTTTTCCTGACGCTCGGCGCGCTGGCCGGAAGGCGGCCGGTCATTATCGGCCTGCCCGTGAATTTCCTGAAGGCGTTCTCGGGCGCGCTAGAAGCCCTGCTGTCCCTGGCCGGACTCTATATGCCGGGCTTCATCGCCGCCGACAGTGCCCGCGTCGAAGAGGCCTGCGCAAGCTGGTCCCATAATTCCGAACGGCTCCGCGCCCTGGGCTGGCGTCCGGCCGTGACCACCGAAAAGGGCCTCGCGGCCTCCCTGGGGGCAGGAGCATGATAAAACTGGAGCGGCTCCCGCCTTTCAGGAACCAGCCCGAGGCCGGCGCGGCCTACTCCAGCACCGAAACCTGGGCCGGCCTGTGCCGCGAACTCTACGGCTACGACCAGCGCGCC
>JAUSCK010000135.1 GCA_030651035.1 Elusimicrobiota bacterium | reverse complement strand
ATGTGTTCCGAAATACCCCTTCAATTCCAGAAGAAATAGATGTTATGTCCTCTACCGCTAAATAGGCGGCGACAATTGAACGGATGTTTAGGGCTGAGTCGTTAGTTGTTTCGTCGGCGGTTGGGCGGGTTCTACAACTTCATATAAGCCCGCCCATAAGTCCAACAGCAAATCATTGTCCGCTCGTAGGCCAGGTGCCCGGAGGGAACTGCGGGTTAGGAATGCCAGGCTGCCCGCCGCCTCCCACGCCTGGATGACTTCCCCCACCGGGATACCCTTCGCCCCCTCCATGATGGTCGCCGCCGTTGTTGTTGTCATCTAGAGGCTGTTGTATAGGTTGAGCAGTAAGATTTGCTAATCCCGGGTTATTAATCCGCCATTTATTATACTCGATCCCGCGCATCTCCAGATTCTTTATGAATTCATAATACTGGACGTTAAGGACTACTGGAACCGGGTTAGACTGATATTCTTTATAATAATATTTCACTGCCATGTTCCTGATAGCATCGGTTCCTTTTCGAGAAGGATTAACATGATCATTTATGAACTTTATAGCGGGTTGAAAGATTCCATCGTTATCATAAAAGTCTTTTGGATAAGGCCCGCCGTTTTCCTTCCACGCCCATACTTCCAATAAAAAATTCATAACAGAGTCATTCGTTTCATGCGGATAGCGGGCTTTAAGTTCATTGTAAATAGCCAGTTGGCTTAAGTATGCTTTTGTTTCGGTATCGGGCCCTAACTCATCTAAGCCATGCTTAAAAATCTTATAATCCTCAGCATGGCTTAATTCATGCCCTAAAACACTAGCCCAAAATAGCGGGTTTCGACCGGAAAATTCCGGCTGGCGGTTGGTCACAATTAAAATTTTACCGGCATATATCAGAGTTTTTGCTGCGAAATCTTTTTCAATAACAGCCCGTGTTTGAATTTTAATCCCTTTATTAGCCAGGCTTTCTATACTGCAATTCCCCCCCTCCAGGTTTTTGCATATTTTTTTACCTAAAGCAGTGTCGTTTAAATCCGCTAGGGCCTTTTCTATTATTTCTGTTTCTTTTATATTGAGAGGGGTTCCATAATCGTTAAAATTTTGCATAAAATCTATTGCAAATTGCGGAATCCGCAGCTGTTGATCCACGGCGGGGGCAAGCACACAAAGACCTTTTCCGTAACACAGCGCATCTATATCCAGCAGTAATAGAGGAACTGTTGAAACCTGAACTGCAGAGGGTATTAATGGAAGAGGGAGATTTGTGTCTACTCCCAGCATATTTTTACCTGAATCAAAAACATCAGATAAAGCCTGTTCGTTGAGCCGGATGTCATATCCAGCATATATAGGAACTGCGGGCACAAGCGCAAGGATTATAACTATTGTAAAGGCAATATTTAAACGCATTATTTTGGCCCCTTTACCCGAATTGTCCGTTCAATTTCAATGAAATTGCATTCCGAGCGTTTTTCGTAGTAAGGAATCACAAACCAGCGCTTAAGCCCGCCATGCGCATAGTCATGTACGGAGTAAGTCCATAACCCAAGGGAATCGATTAGCCTGGGGATAAAAGGGATAGCCCCTCGCTGCATTGCCAGGTCCTGGTCCTTGAAACAATATAAATTGTGCCGCAAGTCGGTAAAACAAATACCTTCCCGCGAGCCTGAAGTGAAATGGGCAGAAAAAGGAGATCCCGGGATGTTACCGTATTTAATTTCCGGATTTACGCCTATATTTTCCAATGCGTATTTTTCGACGAACTCCATTAATTCGGGTAGTCCGGCCGGCTTCCTGTTTTTTGGTTTAAATTTAGAAATATCTATGTTACCAAAATCGCCAGGTAAGACTTGAATATATTTAAGCATAGTCTCGGCGAGAGTCTTCCTGCTTTCACCTGAGCTGGAGTGTGGGTCCATATTCGGCGAATCTTTAAATCTAAAATGGAAGGACCTTATATTTTCATCCTCATATTCTTCCAATGGAGCCGAAGGGCATGGGGTGAGGGCATAGACAAGATTATAGTAGCGCCCTGAAAGGCCTTTTGCCTGCCCGGGCCCTGAGGGGGAATGGGAAGAAAGAATGACAATCTCCATAATTATAACGACAGAAACAACAGCAAGCACAGCAGCAATTATCAGTGCTGCGCGAACGACATAATGTTTTACACGTGCTTTTATCATGGAAAATCAAACCGGGCTCTATTTGACTTGAATCGGCATTATCCCCATTGCGGTTCCAATGCGTTTATCTAGTGTAATATTAAGTTCACGGTCGCTTTTGAGTTCGTCGGCTAAAGCATCCTGAAGGTCTTCCGGGCGCAACTCGTCTAATACCCAGTAGTTTCCCGTCACACCGCCTGAGAATTTAAAAACCAACCCTAACGGAATAGAATATGCGGTCGGTTTGTATGTATATGCAGTATTGGCTGCGTCATATTTATACAGCTCCACAAAATCAAGAGGCATTCTGGTAGTAGGGAAATATGGATAAGACTCGCTAACAACATATCCACTCCTGTAAGTATTATTAATGGGTATGGACTGCGGCACGAAATATCCTGTTACACCCTTATAGTTCCTGGGATATCTGTATGCATTTTGCTCCCATACGGACCAGAATTGCGCATAAAGGAATGATGTAATTTTTGCGCCTGTGTTAGTATAAATCATAACCGACCCTCCCTCTACGGCCAGTCTGATAATTCTCCCGTCGTTCAGGGTGAGAGAGGCTGAGTTTGACTTGTAAAGCTTCACAATGGGCCACACTGAAAAAGCTTCTGCTTCACCTATCCTTATCTGAGAAAATATAAATATATGGAGTGATTTATAGTTCTGGACATAAGAATCATAGGTTCCCCTGTCAAATCCCAATTTTATCGAATATTTTCTTCCGGCATATTCAAATTGCATCCCACCATCAATAAAAAGTTCTTGCAGCGAGTGCTGCCAGGAAAGTTCCTGAGGCAAAGGAGTATAGGCTCTTTTCGGAGTAGGCGTCTGGTATGCCGGAAAAACTTTGGGTTGAGGGGCCATTTCATGTAAGAGTTGTATTGCGGGCTTATTAATCTCCGCATAAAGAACCACCGGAAGAATCAGGCAAAAAGACAGCAATATCAGTTTTATCATAAGAGATTATTATCCTCAACTCTAACGCGGATCACAAATTCAACAATTAAGCATTCCAAGAGAGATTAGGTCGTTCATAAACAAAAAAGGGAAAGCAAAAAACATCTTGCTTTCCCTGGATACACCGGATTAAGGTCCGGTCGTGGATACCCCGGGGCCGATCCCCCGGATTACAAGGAAGTACTACACTTACATTCTAGTGAAAAAGACCCCCTGAAGTAAGAGTCAATGGACCCAACCGGGCATAGGTCTATAGGCCTGCGGACACATATTTTATTTAGCGAGAGCCTCCAGGATTGGTTTCATGCCGCACGCGCGCCCAAAAAAACACCCCCGGTTTCCCGGGGGTGTTTCACGGCGCTTAAGAGGCTATCTGCACACGCCTCTGAGGCTGCTAACCGGCTCCGGGCCGCCCACGGTTACCCCGGTACTGAATATGGCCTTGGTCCTCTGCGCCCTGGTTATGTTGAACACATTGCCGGAGCGCGTGCAGACCACTTCATACTTATATAGCCAATCCATAAAGCCCTGCCTGTAAGAGCCGGTATACGTAGCTGTCGCGCCGGAATTATTATTTGTGATCAGCTTCATGAACGCGCCGCCGGTCATCCCGACTGAGAACTCTTTGGGGGCTACAGCGGGCTTGGGAGCTACGGGGTGTATCACTGGCTGCGGAATCACAGCCGGCGGATTCACCACGACGGGCGGCTTGACGGTTGTATTGTTAACAGCGTTGGCATTGGCGTTGGCATTAGCGTCGCCGCCATGACCACCCTGGGCGTTCGCTGTAGCATTCCCGCCATTAGCGATCACGGTTACATGAACCGGCTGCACAGGCACGGGCACAGGTGCGGGATGCACGGCAGCCGGGACTTTCGCCATTTTCGCCGCCGCCGCAAGACTGGTATCGAAGCGGCCCTGCTCGGACAGAGCAATCTGGCCGTCCATAGCCGTGTTTATCTTAGCAAGCCTGTCCTTTATCTGCGCCAGGCGCTCAGCGGTAATGCCGGGCTTCAGTTCTACCTGAAGCGCTGCGACATCGGCTTTGTATTTATTCATCACGTCCAGGTTGCCTTTAGCTGAAAGCAGGTGATTCTGGCATTCGGTGCTTTTGCACTTTCCGGAGTCCTTTACCTGCTTGTACCTTTCTTGGTCGCCGGCTATCTGTGTGGCCATGTCTGAACTCATATTGGCCGCAGTATTTGAGACATCGCCCAGGCCCGTGGTCGCGACGGGGTCAGTGCCTCCGGGGTTGGGGCCGCCGGTGGGATTATCCATATCTATTTTCCAAGCCGCAAGCTGGGCGGTCACCTCCGCCATTTTATCCTTCACAGGCTGCAGCAGGGCCGCGGCGGCTTTCGGGTCTATCTGGCTGGCTTTCGCGTCGCCGGGGATGTGCAAGCTGCCCCTCAGCGCCTCGGCAAGCAGGCTCTCTTTGGCCATGTTATCCAGGTCAACCACCTGGTCTATAGTCGCCTTTCCGCGCGGGGAAGCGGTCTTCCAGTCGGCGGCTTCGGCCGCAATAGCGGCGGCGTCATTCGCCTTGTCGCCGTCAAACGGCTTATTTATAGGCAGGCCCCTCCACAGAACAGGCTTGTCAATAAGGGGCGGCGAAGCCTGGTCGCCCGCAGGGACAGCGGGCGTATCGCCGACTCCGTCCCTGAAGTCCTTTATGCCGGAAGTGTTGAACGCCAGGGCGTTGGGGTCCAATTTAGCCCCTGTAACCTGAGCGGGCGGAACAATAACGGCGGGAGCGTCCGGAGCGACAGGGACCGCGCTGGCAGAACCTGTCAGGTCTTTAAAGAACTTGATTATTTTATCCTGGTCCGCTTTAAGAGTGATCTGGCCGTTGGCCGGGACCACTATAGCTTTAAGCTCAGCGGATATCCTGTTAGCCGCGCCTAGCACGTCTCCGCGATAGATATCGCTCACGCCCTGAGCGCCAGTGTCAACATAGCCGAGCTGGCTATTGAAGACTTCCAGCGCCCTGTCGTTATACGCAAGCTTGGTGTCAACCTTTACCATGCAGCCCTGCTCGTAGGAGGTCAGCGTGGCTTCAGCCTGGTTCAGTGAAGGAAGCACTGACTGGCTTATATTTACGGTCATGGAAACCCCGCCCGCACTTGTAGAAGCGGCCTTAAGCGTGCCGTCCTTGGCCGCCTTATGCACCTTGTCGAATTTATCCCTGAACATCGCGTAATCCGCTTTCACGAGCGAAACCTGATATCTGGCGTCGGCGATGTTCTTCTTGTAGGCTTCCACTTCGCCATCCCTGGCGGCGGCGGCGCCGTTTTTCACGGCCATAGCCACGGAATCGGCTTTCAGGTTGGGAAAGCCGGCGGCGATGGAGATGTCATATTTAAGCAGTTCTTCGGCCTTTTTCACCTTGGCGCCTTCCTGCATATCCATAAGCATCCGCTTAAGCGTGGTGTCGTAGGTACCGAACATTTCTTTGACGCCGGCTGTCACCGCCGGATCGGGCGTAACGGGTCCAGGGCCGACTGGGCCAGGGCCGACGGGGCCGGGGCCGACGGGGCCGGGGGCAGCTCCCCCGTTGGCGATCGCGAACTCTTCAGGAGTCATGGGGCCGCAGGCGCAAGTTCCCCTGCTTATCCAGCCATCAACCGTCTTTTCTTTGTCTGACCGCATAGCGGCTATCATTTTGCCGGGCAGGCAGTCCTTCTCGCCGGGTTTCAACTGCACGCAGATATAGACCTGGGGTGCGCCCGAACCGTTGCCGAAGGCGCCGTTCGCGGCTCCCTCCACGAACTTGGTAAGGGCGTTGTTGAAGCCGGTGAGCGCGGCGGTGATTATCTGCTTTTTGATCTCATATTTCTTGAAGAATTCCCACTCAAGCGCTTTCTCCATGCGCTTCTTGGCCATCATTTCCTCAAGGGTCTCGCCGGATTTGCTGCGCTCGTTCTTGTTGGTGGAACCGGAAGGCCTGGTGGTCTTTTCCGAATCGCCGCCGGCGCCCATGCCGCCGCCGCCCCTGCCTATATCAAGCGCGTCCGCCGCGGCCCTGTCCAGGGCGCCCGTGGCGGAGCCCCCGGAAAAATTACCGGCTGATTTATCGGCCTGCGCGCGGAGCTTTTCAAAGGCCCCTTTGGAGGCGCTGTTGGGCGTATTGGCCACGCCCTTGTAGCCGGCCATGGCCACCGGCCCAAGCATGGAGCGCTTTTTCGCCTTGTTGGAAGCTGACTGCGCGTCCTCGATTATCTTGCCGCCGCCCATGCTGCCCGAGGTGCGGGTGCCTTCTCCGCCGCCGAACGACAGGCTGCGCAGGCCGGCCTGCATTTTGGGAATGGGCGTGGGAGCGCCCGCCGACTTGGCCGCTTCGGTGAAAGCGTTGCGCCCAGATTCCTTCATAGCGTCCCTGAAGTTAGTGGAAGGCGGGGCGGCCGGCGCCATCGCCGGCTGGGCCGGCTGAGAGCCGAGAATGAGCGAGGCCGGGTCGCGCGAGCTGAGCGGGGTTATGACATCGCCGCTGCCGTCGGACGAGCCCTGGCTGAGGCCGTGTATGCCCGGCTCGTAAGGGCCGGAGGAGCCTTCCTTGCCCCTGTCGCCGAAGCCTGCCTTGAGCATGTTGTCCTGCGAGGGCTGGGACATCATGTACTCGGCCACCGGCGTCATCACCAGCACGCTGAGGCCTATGGCCACGAAGGCCATGTCTTTACGCGAAAGGTTTTTAAGCCTGTCGGTGATGCTTCCCGCGGCGCGGGAGAACATCGGCGTTTTGCCGAAGGCGGATGCTTTTTTAAACGTTGACGCCGTGCTGGGCATCACCGGTGCTCCGTCTTTTTTCTCGTCCTCATTGTAAAAGTTCATAACGCCTCCGATCAGTAATTTCCCGCCAAACAAACCGGCGGGTCCGCCTCTGGCGGAAAATTCTACGCAAACCTCGCTACACAAACACGGCAAAAAGCCTTTATATACTTCTCCAATTATACTCTACCTGATACAGCCGCCGCGGCCAAGTGTCATTAGTCCCTTAAACTTCTGGGCCCTTTGGCCCAAGGCGGCCGCTGTCCGCCGCCAGCGCCAAAACCACGCAAAAAACCCGTCGAAAAAACCTCCGAACAGGCTTTTACCGCGGGCTTAAGAAAAAGCTTAACTATGGCCGAAGCATTACTCATCATGAGCCAAGGGCGTTTCCGCCGGCTACAAAATTGAAGAACATTTTGGTCGGGCCCAGGAAATCGCCGCCGAAGAGTACTGAAAGCGTCCCAAGAACAAGCAGAAGCGGCAGGAATAACAGCGACAAAAGGAAGGCCAGGAAGCACCTCAGCCAGCTGCAGGGATTTATCCTGAACCTGGCATAGCTGCCGCAGTCCATAGGGTTGCTGGTGTTTTGGCAGGCGGCGGACAGCTGCGCCTCGTTCACGTTAAAGTCGGCGCAGAGTGCCATTACCCTGTTTATCTTGGCGTTCCAGGCGCCCACGCGGCTGCTGCAGCAGGAGGGCGGCGAGCCCATGGACCTGCCGATATCCTCCATCTGCCTGCCGTCGCTCGACATCTGGGCGCCGTTGGTTCCCTGCGCCCTGGAACAGTTCATTGCCGCCTGCTGCATTCCCTCTACGCCGGTTATGGTGGCGTCGGTAAAGGCGGTATCCGGCACCACCGGCGAGGCAGCGTCGGTCTGTATCACGTCCAGGTTAGCGGCGTTGCCGTCGTACGTGGTGCCGACGTAGGCCGCCTGGTACTCATACGCGGCATCCTTGGTGTTGAACGCGGCCCCCGTCATAGCGAAAGTCTCGGCCAGCTGGAACATGGGCTTCTTTGAGTTCAGCCTGACGTCCACCTTGGCGCTTTTGGTCTTGTAGCCCACGTTCTTCCAGGCGAAGCCGGAGACGCGGCCCATCTTCTTGGTTTTCACTTTCTGAGCAACGCCCGGCACCGGCACCTTGCCGGCTGACTGGCTCATGACCTTGTTGTACATGCCCGAGGAGCGCCCACCGACGCTGCCTCCCGTTCCGCGGCCCATGTAGGGCCCGGAGCCCGACGCACTGCCGCCGCCGAAGTTCCCCGCCAGATTCTGTCCCATCAGGTCTCCGTAAAGACCTCCGCCTTCGCCGCCGCGGCCGCCGGGGCCGCCGGGGCCGCCGGCCAGCAGGCCCTGAAGATCAACATCATCGCCCGTCTCGCCGCGCTGCCTCTCCTCTTCGTTCACCGCGCCCTTGACCTTGCCGGGGCCGCTCTTGCCGTATTTGCCGTCTTTAAGTTCGGGCAGGCCGAAGATGTCATCCGCCCGGCCGCGCAGCATGGCGATAGAGGAGGGTCCGCCGTCCGCGGGCATTGTGGCGTTTATGCTTTTAAGGAACTTCGCCCAATAGGAGTTCTGCGCGCTGTCCCCCGCCGCCTTATCCAGGGCGGCCCTGAGTACGTCGTTTGAATATCTGGGGTTTATGGCCGAGATCACTCCGCCCAGGCCCACGCTCTTCAGGAAGGCCGCCACAGGGCGCAGCTCTATGATCCTGTTGAGGGTCTCGCCGGAGATCACGAAGGGAACGGAGAGTATAGTGAGTAAAAGCAGCGTGCTCACATACTTGGCCCTGCCCTTGAAAATAAAAAGCAAGGCGGCTAGCACTGATTTGCGCTGATGTTTTTCTACAAATTTGCTGCCCATATATCCTCCCCAGCGGCCGCGCCTGTGGGTGAACTACCGACTATCCAACCTATTAATACCAAAAAGAATCGCCCCTAATTTACGTCCGAAGCCGCCGGGGATAAAACCCGGCGGCGGACGCAGCTGCGACAAAACCTCTTTTACTTTCCGCCCAGCATGCTGCCTATCAGCGCCGCGAGGCCGGCCATGACGCCCATGATCCGCATCGCCGCGTTAAAGTCGGCATTGCCGGCAAAGGACAGGGCTGCATTAGCAAGCGCCATTACGCCGCCTACCATGTATAGACCGCCCATCATCGTCTGTCCATGACCCATTATCTGGGCAGCAGCCGCTATCGCCATACCGGCAGCTCCAAGAGCAGCAACGGCAAAGACAACCCCTACCCAATACACCCACGGGGGAACCTTGATGCTGCAAAGATAACTGGCTATAGCGGACAAAACAAGCGACAGCATGATATACATCATCGCTTTCTCAGGCAAACCTTTCCACGGGCTATCATCGGTGGCATTCGGAACTTCGGGAGCAGTAACTTCGGGCGCGGTACCGCCGCCGCCGCCGCCGCCGCCGCTGCCGCCGTTGTCAAGCGAGGGCGAAGTCACCACTCCCGCGCCGCCGTCGCTAAGCCCGCTCCCGCCGGACCCGGCGGTGCCGTCGCCGGTCGTCCCCTCCCAGGCCTTGTCCTGGGTGGAGCGCTGCCCGTCGGCGCTTGTGCCGGTGTAGGTTTTCTGCACGTCGCGCATGCCCTTGGCCTGGTTGAAAGCTCCCTTGCCGAAATTCCCCTTCCCTTTGGCTTTTGAGCCGCCGAAAACAGGGCGGGAGGCGGCTTTCATGGCCAGCATCTTACCCTTGCGCTGGTCGAACTTGGGCATTCCGGAGAAACCCGCGCCTATGCCGGAGCTGAAGCCGGTTTTTGCGCCGGTAGCCCCCTGGTTGAACTTATTGCCGAAGCCCCCCATGCCGGAGAACTTGCCTGAGCCGCCGCCGAGCGAACTGGTTAGCGAAGCACCCGAGCCGCCCTGCAGCTTGCCCATCATATCCTGCGCCGCATTGCCTTCAGCGGCCGGCTGTTCGGGATTCTTCGCGGCGGCAGCGTCTTCAGCGGCCTTGTCGGCTGCGGCCTTGTCGGCTGCGGCTTTGTCGGCTGCGGCCTTTGCCGCCTCTCCGTCCATGTCCAGGCCCGCGCCCCTGTTGGATTCCTTGAACATGTCGAGCGAAGACCCATTGTTCGCGGCCTGGCTCCTCAGAATAGCCGGCACATAATTATCCGCCGTCTTGCCGGAGTTGAAGGCCCCGTTGCTGGTAGCAGGCGCGGGAGCGTTGTTGGCTATGTAGACCCCGCTGGCCACGGCCACCATGGCAATAAGGGCGAGCATTCCGCCCTTACCGGCCAGCAGCCCCGCAAGCCCGGCCGAAGAGGCGCCGAACTTGGCGGTGCCGAGGGCCCTGCCCACGTTCATGGCCGCGGGATTTATACCCGCCTCGCCCATAGCGCCGCGGGAGCCCATGCCCAGCCGGCCCCTGAGCCAGCCTAGAGCACCGCCCTTTTTCTCTTTCTTTTCCTTGAAGTTAATTTCCGGCAAATTATCGTTCATAGCGCCTCCAGATATCACCAAATTTATTACATTCCCCCGGTTATACCGCCTATTCCACTCGTCATACTGCCTATACCGTTTAAGACTCCGCTTGCTCCGGCGCCCAGCACACCCGGCACGGCGGGCGTACCAGCGACAGTAGCAGTGGCCCCGTTAACCCCTATCGTGGTCCCGGAGGTAGCAGCGGTAGCGCCGGCGCCGCCTGCGCCTGAGGCAGCCGTACCAAGAGCCTCTATAGCCTTCAACATCAGCATTACGCCGGTCAGCATATATATCCCGCCCATCATCTTCTGACCGTACGTGCTGTACATCGCGTAACCGGCCATTATCACTTTGAAGGCGAAATATATGGCCGCTGCAGCCGCAGCCATGGCTGCTATATACAGGGCCGCCGCCAGCCACGGGATACCTGCCGCATTTTTTGCCAGCTTGGAGAGAAGTTTAGTGACGATGATCATCCCGAACGCCCACATCATGCCTTTCATGGCCGCGTCTTCCTCCGCCTGCCAGGGGTCTACGTCCTCGGGCGTGGGAACCTTCGGGGGGGTAGATTCGTTAGTGTTCAGGCTGGGGTCGTTGCCTTTAAGACCGCCGCTGTTCGAAACTCCCGCCCCGCCCAGGCCTGCGCCCGCGCCGGGGGCGGCTACGTCGCCCGAGCCGGTGGTCTCGCCGGAGAAAGCGTTGGTAGCGTCGGTGCGCGAGCCGGCCCCGTCGGCCGAGTAGGCGGCTTTGGCGCCCATCTTGCCGGCATACTTGGCCTGCCCATAGGCGCCTTTCTTGTTCACATTAGGCACCGCGAACTTGGGAGAGCTTTTTACCCTGGCCGCCGAAGCGGTCATGCCTGACATTTTGCCGCTGTTGGCCGGGGGCCTGTAAACGGACTGGAACTGCGACCCTATGCCCCCGCTGAGCCCGCCGCCGCTCTGCATCTTGGGGATAGAAGTGGCGCTGCCGCCCCCGCCGCCGCCCTTGCCGCCAAATCCGGACGAAGCCTGCAGCCTGGGCGCGCCCGCGCCTGCCGCGCCGCCGGAAGCGCCGTCAGCGCCCGGGGCAGCCGCTGCCGCATCAGCGGAAGAATCCGCGGGAGTACCAGGGGCCCCGGCAGAAGCGTCGGCGTTACCGCCTTCGCCGGCCTCCGAAGCCAAGCCGCCTAACCCGTCCTTTTTGGCCTGGTCCCTGAACATGTCCAGCGTGGAGGAAGCCGCTGCTGAAGTATCGCGCGATTTGGCCCTTTCAAGACCGGCCCTTGAAGACTCTTCCTCTAAATAGCTGTTCTGGAATAGGTCGGCCGAGCTGACCGCCTTGGAGGAGGGGCCCATGAAGGTGGAGACCACCATAACTCCCGTGGCTATGGTGGCGCCGCCCAGCACCATGCCGACTATGCCGGCCTTGGTGGCGAAAAGCCCGGCCAGCCCGCTGGCTGAGCTCATCCCGGCCGACCCCATCCCGGAAGAGGCGCTTCCGGCTACCGACGAACCTCCCCTGAAAAGCCCTGAAAGCGCTGAAAGGAACCCGCCTTTCTTTTCTTCTTTCTCGTTATTGTTGTTCATAACTCCTCCCGTTAAAATAAGGAAATCAGGCAGGTACTCCAAAAACCATGCCCATAGCCATTTTCAGCACCATCTGTATGATCATCATCTTTATCTGCTGCTTCATCTCTTCGTTTTTATCGGTGACGTCCTCCGCCGCGGGGGGCGGGGTGATCTTGATCTTGTTCAGGCTGGGATCGTTCTTTTTAAGGTCCTGGGCGGTCTGGCCCATCTGCAGACCGGCCAGCGCCGACTTGTTTTCAAGGCCGCTGTTCAGGTCTTCGCCGCCGGGCCCTTTACTTGTGTTGCCGAAAGCCCCGGCGGAGCCGCCCTTGGCCGAATCCATGCTGCCGCCGGTCTTGGCGGCCAGAGCGCTCTTATCCGCGCTGCTGCCGAGCATGGCCACCAGCGAGTTTTTTTTGTCCGCGGCGGTTATTTTCTTAAAGTCGGCGGGCGCGGCCGCGGTGAATTCGGATTTCTGGTTCCCGGAGCCGAAGAACTTGTCATGTTTACCGCCGGACGACATCGAGCTGGAATTCCCCGCCGTGATGGAAGCCGCCATGCTGAGCTTGCCGCGCGACCCCGGAGAGGAAGACGGGGAGCCGGCCGAGGACGAAGGGGAAGCGGAGGGGGCCGCGGCCGCGTCGGCCGAAGCGGAAGCGGTAACCGCCGCGGGCTCGTCTTCTGCCGGGCCCGACTGGAAAAGGGAAGAGGCGATGTCCTCGCCCGAAGTGGCGGGGTTGTTTATCATCTCGCCGCTCAGCGGCGAGCCGGGGGCGCCGCCCTCCGAGGAGATGTCGCTGCCCAGCAAAGAGATGTCCGCGACCTTGGACCGGAAAGGATTCCCGGTTGAAACCGAGGAATCCAGCGAGGAGCCGCTCATCAGCGGGAGCGAGATCCAAAGGCCGAGTATAATCACAGCCACGGTGCCGCCGATAACATACTGGGTCGATTTGTTCTTTTTGGACTGGAGTTTCATCATAAGTCCGCCTGTTTGCCCGCCCTGTCAGCCGAAAAAATAACTCTAAACTTTTCCTGACACAGTCCCCGGGACGTTCAGGCCAAAGTTGATTTCACAGTGATGTTATAGCAGACGAAGGTTGACTTGTCAAGGGCCTACTTAGTAATAAAAGTCAGTGTTCCGTCTTTGGCCCTGATCACTACATCTTCATATTCGGGCGGGTCGCCCGGCCCTACGTAGGTGTATGTAGCGCCCCCGTCCGAGTTCCTGACGGCGTTCACATTTGTTTCCGGGGGAATGAGCATGGAGGCAGCCTGCTCTCTTTCTGTTTCAGTGACCTCTTCCTTGGGACCGGACTCTGGCCCACCTTTTGTGTCCCCCCCCCCTGATAATCCCTTCTCCATTCCCTGGCCCGCCGCATCCACAAGGGATTTTGCAATAGCTTCCTTCTCTTTAGCCTTAGCGTCTTCCTTGGATTTATCGCTTGCCTTTTCTTTGAGATCTTTGAGGTTCTCGTCCTTGCCCTCGGCGTCCTTGTCCCGCTTGAAAGCGCTCGCTTCCGGCGCCTTCTTAAGGCTGGCGATTTCTCCGCTCTTGATATTATCCAGTTTCACAAGGCCGGCTTTGCCGTAAGCCAGGTCTCCCCCGGACTTGCCGCCGCCCCCGCCGCTGCTCCCGCCCGCGCCGAAGCTTTGCCCCCACTTGCTGCTTGCGGTCATGGCCGAATTGGACTTCAGGCCCTCGCCCAGCATGGCGCGGGCGTTCTTGAGCGCGCCCAGCGTGCCCTTGTCCGCCTTCACGCCGAAACCGGCCTGCGCCTTGGCCGAAACAACGGCATTGCCGGTAACGGCGCCGTCGCCGAAGCGGGAAACCCCGCCCGCTGACTTTGAGCCCCCGCCCGAGCCGCCCGCCGAAGAGCGGCTGCCGCCTTCCATCCTTGGAACCGCGGTAGCGCCCGCGCGGGAAGGGCGGCCCGAAGGGGCCGCAGCGCTGTTGCTGGCCATCCAGTCTGAAACGTCCACAACTCCGGCCTGGGTGCCGTCCGGCAGGAATCCCCTCGCCTTCATCCTGACCTCTTTTTTCTGTGCAAGCAGCTCTTCCTCGTCGGGGACTATCCCGATAGCCTTGAAGAAAGACGTCACGCCTTCGCGCGCGGCGCCGCCGTAATGGAAATTATTTTTCTTTCCGGAGCTGGTGAGGTCGTTGGACCCCTGTATGATGAAGAAAAGGAAGACTCCCCCGCCGACAAGCAGGAAGGCGAGCATTGAAACTATCAGAGTCTTTCTTCTGCTGTTTGAATTGTCCGCCATAACAGCCCCCTGTTAAAAGAAAATATACACGCCTGTTTTTCACCCTTCCCCGTAGCCGGGGAAACTGAAAAAGCAGGCTCTGTCTTTCAGAGTGTAGCAGACGAAACCCGAAATTTCAAGGCCCAATTTTTAAGAACCCGTTATTAACATGGATGAACAGGATGGACAGGATAAAAGAAGGAAAACATTTAATCCTGTATATCCTGTATATCCATGTTTAAAATCAATGTTTTAAATCCTTATGTTTTTCTACGATAAGGGCTGCCAGCTCGTCTATAAGTATAAGGTCGGCCCCGGTGGGCATGCCTTTGATCATAACAGGCTTCAGGACTTCGGCCTTAATATTAGGAATAAGGCCAGCTATGGTTTCCACCGCGCGGCCGCCCCAGCCGAAGGAGCCTATCACGGAAACGAACCTGGCCTTCGGCCGCAGCAGGTTGGCCAGGTGCGCGGCATAAACGGCCTTGGGATGGGCCCCCGCAAGCACGGTCGGGGTGCCTATCACAATGGTGGCGGCGTCCACCAGCGCCATCGCCACGCGGCCCTCGTCCAATTGGTCCAGGTTCAGCTTTTCCACGCTGACGCCGGCCTCCTGCAGGCGGCTGACCAGCCGGTTCACCAGCATATAGGTGCTGCCGTGCATCGAGATGTACGCCACCACGGCCTTGTTGCGCGGCTCGCTCACCGCCCAGTCCCGGTAGATGTCCATAACGAATTTGGGGTTGTTGTGCACCGGTCCATGGCTGGGCGCTATAAAGGAGATATCATATTTAGACAGCTTCTCCAGGTGGCCCTTTATGTTGGCGCGGAACGGCATCATTATTTCCGCGTAGTAGCGCTTCATGGGCCCGTAAACCTGGCGCTCCTCGGAAAACAGCTCGCCGGCGGCCAGGTGCGAGCCGAAGAAGTCGCAGGAGAAAAGGCATTTTTCCTCGCGCAGCCAGGTCACCATGGTCTCGGGCCAGTGCACCCACGGCGTGTAGATGAACTCCAGCGTCTTTCCTCCCAGCGAAAGGGTGTCCCCGTCCTTCACCTCCAGGAACTTGTCCGCGGGGATATGCAGATGCGTCATCAGCAGCTCTTTGCATTTGGGATTGGTGACGACTTTAGCTTCCGGGTAGCGCTCCAGCACCAGCGGGATGGAGCCGGAATGGTCCTGCTCGGCGTGGTTCGAAACGATATAATCTATTTTTTTCTCGTCTTTCAGGTAGTCGAAAAGAACGCCGGCTTTTTCGGGATCGGCCGAGTCTATCAGCGCTGTTTTTTCGGAGCCCCTGACAAGGTAGGCGTTATAGCTGGTGCCTTCGGGCAGCGGGATCAGCGAATCGAAAAGGCGCCTGTTAAAATGGTTCACGCGCAGCGAGTACACCCCTTCGGTGATCTTAACCGGTTTCATAAGTTCTCCTTAAAAGTGATATTTACATGGATAGACAGGATGGACAGGATAAAGCAGATAAACCCCGTAAATCCTGTTCATCCATGTTTAACAGTTATACTCTATAATATTAAGCGGCTATCCGCCGGATACAGGAGGGAAGACATGCAGGATGTCCCCGTCTTTTACCTTCACGGCGGCGGTTTTTTTATTATCCAGTATCTCGGAGTTAAGCGTCAGCACGAAATGCTGCCTGACGTGCCCTTCGGCGTCGTGGATGAGCTTTTCCACTTCGGGTTTTTTATAGTCGCAAAGCCGGTCAAGGACCTCGCGCACGGTGCGGCCCCTGAGCTCAAGTTTCGCTATCCCCAGGCTTTTCCTGAGGGTGGTGTATATCATCACGGTAACTTTAGCCATATAAATTAGGCCCTTCGGGCGGACTCTTCGGATTCACCGCTGAGGCGCAGAGGTCGCGGAGTTCGGAAGAGAAAATATTAATTCGTATTTCAACCCTCTTCTCACTCTGTTCTCTGCGACCTCCGCGCCTCTGCGGTGAACTTTGAAATT
>JAUSCK010000134.1 GCA_030651035.1 Elusimicrobiota bacterium | reverse complement strand
CACGTGCCGCCGGGCTGCGGGTGGGGCCGCGTACGCTATTGAGCCGGAGCGCATGTTCAAGGACCGCACCTGGACGCAGTGGAAGGCCGCCGCGGGCCTGGCGCCGGCCCCGGCTGACCCGGACCTGGCTGTTCTCAGCGCCGCCGTAGCCCGCACTTGCCAGATCACCGCGCCGGGTTACCTTGGCGCCATCAGGGACCTGCCGGCCAGCGGCCTTAGCCTTGTGGGCGAGGACGCGGCCGCGGCCAATATGCTGTACTCCCTGCTGTGGGACAAGAAAGGCGAGCAGCGCGGCCTGGAGACCGTCCAGGCTGCCTTCCAGCGGCTTGCGGCTAACCCCAGCATCCTTGCCGACCTGCGCGAGGTGGCCGGCTACCAGATGGACGTTACCCTGTGCGCCGGCCATAAACCTTACCCGCTGCCCCTGGAACTGCACGGCAACTACACCAACAACGAGATCCAGGCCGCCTTTGGCGGGGTCGCTCTTGCGACTTTTCGGCCACCACCTTGTACAAGGATTACCCCATAAACGTGAACCTGCTGCATTGGGAGTCGCAGTCAGGCACCACGCAGCTAAGCTCCACCGGGCAGAACCTTATAGCCCACGCCGCCCGCGGTTATTCTATTTATTTGTTCGTCCGGTTGAACCGCACCAACGGCCCCCTCACGGCCCCGTTCCAGTTCCTAGGCCGCGGTTCGCAGGTTTCCTATTCCGGCGAACGCCCCATCTCCATGGTCTGGCAGCTAGAACACCCCATGCCCGCCGAGCTCCTCGAAGCCAACCGCGTCGGCGGCTAATTCCAACCCTATCGAATTCGATAGGGTTAAAAATCCCCAAAATCCCATAAATCAACCCGACAGACCGTTGTCGGGTTCGTCTGCTATGCTATTTGTGGGAAGGGGGAATTATGTCTAAGAAAAAGCAGCCAAAGAAGATTGCGGAATCTGCGCCCGACGATGATTTCTCCGGGCTGATACAGAGCCTGACGCACATTCACGAGCACTTAAAGTTTCAGGCTGCCAAGGCTGTTAACGTAAACCTGACGCTGCGCAACTGGATCTTCGGCTGGCGCATCAAGGAGTACGAACTGAAGGGCCGCGACCGCGCAACGTACGGGGAAGGGCTATTCGCTGCTATCGCGAAAAAACTTACCGGTTTGGGAGTTCCCAACTGCGCACAGGTGCAACTCTACAGCTATTGCAGATTTTATCTGGCCTTCCCAGAGATTTTTGGTACGGTGTACCAAAAATTGGGGCCAGACGTGATTGTCGGGACAGTGTCCCGACAATCTGCTCTACCTCGGGCCATGCAGAAAAAGTCAAAAGTGGGTACACTGTACCCACAATCTGGCTTTCCTCCAGACAAATTGCTAAGCGAGCTTTCGTACAGCCATCTTCAGGAATTATCGGAGGTGGAGGCCGGGTTAAAACGGAACTTCTATATACGAGAGTGCCTACATGGGAGTTGGGGCGTCAGGGAGCTGCAGCGGCAGATCGCAAGCCATTATTACGAGCGCACGCTCCTTTCAAAAGACAAGGATAAGCTTTCGCGTATAACGCAGGCCAAGGCTGAGACGCTTACAGCCGAGGAGATCATCCGGAACCCGTACGTATTCGAGTTCGCCGGGTATAAGTCCAGGGAATTGATGCTGGAATCGGACATGGAGGACGCTCTTCTTACCAGGTTTCAGGATTTCATGCTGGAGCTGGGGCGCGGCTTCTGTTTTGAGGCCCGGCAGAAGCGCATCCTTATCGGCGGTGAGCATTTCTTCGTCGACCTGGTGTTCTACCACAGGATTCTTAAATGCCATGTGCTTATAGAGCTGAAGACGGATAGCTTTAAGCACGAGCATTTAGGGCAGCTGAACACTTACGTGAACTGGTACAAGAAAAATGAGGTGACTCCAGGGGACAACCCGCCCGTCGGCCTGCTGCTCTGCACAAAAAAGAATCACGCGCTTGTGGAATATGCGCGGGCCGGGATAGATAACCAACTGTTCATCTCAAAATACCAGCTTGAACTGCCGGGTAAGGATGAGATCGCGGCGTTTCTTGATGAAGCGGCCAGGGAGCGGTGACACGGAGCTTAGAGCCAAAGGGGCCGATTTCGACCCCTTACAGGATTTAATTATGGCGAATCCGTCATATTTAGAACGGTTAGGAGGGAACATGAAAACAGTAACTTATCCGCATGATCGGCCGCTGCCTTATCCCACCCGTCCCATAAAAGTTGAGGGCGGGTATGTTGACGCGTATGTAATTCCGGAAGAAAAAAAAGGGGAAGTCCTTAAAGCGCTCTATCCCTTTATTCCTCTTCCGTCGCTGGACGCGGAAATGCTCGACATCCATGAAGATAAGACGTTCAAGGTCCGGGAATTCATGGTGCTGCGCAGTCCGGGGATGAACTGGCTGGTAAGCCCGTATTATCCCAGCAGCGGAGGCACAGTGATAGACTGGTGGGACACGGAGGATGATTAATACATGGCCGAGCGGCTTGCAGGAAACGAATTCTCGCGACATTGTCGCGAGAATTGCGCGCCGAGTTCGGGGAGGGGAACGCTGCCGGATAACGCGGGAATGAAGTCGTGACGGTTTGTCACGGGTTGAAATTGCCGGCGCTGTATGGCAAAATATTGGAACTGATAAGGATATCCCATGATTGACAATGACATAAGCAAGGATCTATTCGAGCAGGAGCTGACGCTGGTGTTGCTGAATCTGGCCAGTTGGACGGAGGGAAAAGGCGTAGCCCCGCGTGCCTGGCGGAACCACCGGTTCGAAATACTGCGCACGCTTACGGACAAGGGCTACCTGCTGCATTCCGGAGGCGCAAAGTCCGTGCATCTCACCGCCGAGGGCGTGGCTGCGGCAAAAGCGTTGGAGGAAAAGTACCGGAAGCGAAGATAGTTTAGCCTGCGGAGAGGATTTTTCGAGTAGAGCGAAATGCTGAAAATTAAAAAACAGGTCTGCCCATGGGCGACGGGTGGAAGCATTCTGTGGTTCTGGAGGCGACCCTGCCTGCAGAAGCCGGCAAAACCTGTCCGCTTTGCCTCGCCGGCTCGCGCTCCTGTCCGCCCGAAGATTGCGGCGGCCCTTATGGCTACGAGGATTTCCTGAAAGCCATAGGCGACAAGAAACATCCGCAGCACAAAGAAATGTTGGAATGGATAGGCGGCGATTTCGATCCGGAATTATTTGACCAGGAAGAGACCAACGCCGTGCTTGCCGAAATAGATTACGACTTAGCCAGTGAGGATTTGCTCTAGAGCGCAGTGTAATTTCCCAGTCCCAAATTGGGGAATCTAAACCAATAAGCCCCGAAAGGGTACAAGACCCCCAAAAACACCAAAATCAATCCGACAGGCCGTTGGCCGTTTGATGCGCATAGCGCCTGATACGGCAGAGCCATAGGCCACTCGCGTTGGTCTGCTATGCTATTGGCATAAATAGCGGCCTTGACAGGGCGGGAATCGTCTGCTATGCTATGCCTATCACCCAAGGGGTGATAGGGCGAATATGACATAAGAGAGGAAATCGTGGAATTCCGGTTTAAAAGCGATAAGCTCAAATTGCTATATACCCAGGAGGAAGGGGCGCATCGCTATCCGGCGGCGGTAGTTAAAAGATTTTTTGACGTGATGTCCATTATACGGTCCATGCCGAACGAGGGGGACTTGTATTCTTTTAAAAGTTTGCATTATGAGAAGCTAAAAGGAACTCGCGGCAAGCAAAGGGAACGTTCCTTACGGTTGAACGATCAGTGGCGCCTGATCATTAAGCTGGAAACCGATCCCAGGGGAAAGACCATCCTGGTGGTAGAGATCGGCGACCATTATAAGTAAAACGGAGGGAGAAATGACTTTAGTACCTGCAAGGGTGGCAAGGCCCGGAGAGGTCATTGCGTTGGAGCTTGAGGCCAGGGGTTGGACCCAGAAGGACTTGGCGGAGATAATGGGCCGGCCGCTTCAGGCTGTAAACGAGATAGTGAACGGCAACAAGCAGGTTACCCCGGCGACCGCGCACGAATTGGCCCAGGTGTTCGGCACAACGCCCGAGGTCTGGATGAACCTTGAGACCAATTACCGCCTGTTCGCCGCGCGCAAAGAAGCGGGCAGCGATGATATCAAGCGCAGAAGCAGGATCTATAGCCTTGCGCCGGTTAAAGAGCTTATAAAGAGGGGCTGGATCCCCAATATACTGGACCTGGATGAACTGGAGAAGAATGTTTGTGGGTTCCTGGGACTTACCGATATCAACATGACGCCCAGTTTTGGTGTGCCTGTGAGCAGAAGGCATTCTGAGGCGCGTGAACCAGAGGGGATGGCGCAGATAGCTGTGCTGATGCGCGCAAGGCAGCTCGCAAAAAAGCACAAGGTAGCCAAGTTTAATGCTGCCAGGTTTAAGGCGGCTATTCCCGAGCTGCTTGAGTTCTCAAAGGATGTTGAAGGCATAGAGAAGCTCCCGGTTTTTTTTGCAAATCTGGGGGTGCACCTGGTCATTGTCCCCGCATTGGCACATTCCTATATGGACGGGGCTGTGTTTTATGCGGGCTCGAATCCGGTGATCTTATTGACGCTCCGGTATGACGGAGTTGATAACTTCTGGTTTACATTAACGCACGAGGTTGCTCACTTGGTTGCGAACCACCATGGGGTGCATATTGATACTAATTTGGAGAAACCATCTAACGTTGTGGCGGAACAGACCGCGGACAAGCTGGCCAGCGAATGGCTTCTTGAATCGGCGACGTATGAAAAGTTTCTGTCCAGCAGCGGGCACTTCTATTCCAGGGAGACTGTGGCGTCGTATGCGGATAGCGTAAAGCGGCACCCCGGAATTGTAGTCGGCAGGCTTCATCATCAAAACAAAGTCCCATATTCGCATCTCCGCGGCATGTTAGAGAAAGTCAGCCCGTATCTGCAGAAGTGTATTGATACCAGTTACGCAGTGTAATTGAGCCCCACCGCATTCCTGCCAACGCCTCTTGAAGCGCTCCAAGTGAAGCGCGAATACCTCAACCCTTCTAAAGCAAAGACTGCAGGAGGAAGGACGCGAGGTCGTGACATTTTGTCACGCACTGAAATTGCCCGCCCCGACGTTCATCCGCAACGACTTCCGCGAGCTTTCCTGCGACGACGCCATGCTGGCTATCGCCCAGCTGAAGCAATACAGCGCCGAGTGCGGGAAAGAAGCCCCGGCGGTGTAGAAGGCAGAATCTAAATCCATCGAATTCGATGGGTTTAAAATCCCCAAAATCCCATAAATAAACCCGACAGACCGTTGTCGGGTTCGTCTGCTATGCTATTTGTACGGCAAGGGGGGATTATGGCTACTCAAAAGATTTCTGTGCTGTATAACAAGATCTGCGGCATAATAGAGGCCGCACGTGCAGGAGTTTCGCGCTCCGTCAATACGGCGCAGGTAGTTTCTAACTGGCGCATCGGGCAGGAGATAATAGAAGAGGAGCAGCAGGGCAAGGCGAGGGCCGGGTATGGGGAAGGGTTGATCCGTGAACTCGCTATCCGACTGCATAATACGTATGGCCCCGGCTACGGACTGACAAATCTTAAATCCTTTAAGCAGTTCTATCTCACCTACGCGCATTTACTCGGACCGCAGAAAGGCCACGCAGTGCGTGGCCTTTCTCTGATAAAGCCACAGGCAGACGGATTTAGAAAAGGCTACGCACTGCGTAGCCAATCTCCTGGTGCGTCGGCAATCGATGTTCCAGGAATTCTCCACGCGCTGCGTGAAGAATCATGGAAGCCTGGGCGATTGCATCCCAATTTGTCCTGGACGCATTACCGCGCATTCTTGCGCTCGGGCAATGCCGATATCCGCTCCTTTTATGAGATAGAGTTTGTAAAAAACAATTGGTGCGCCCGGGAATTAGAGCGGCAGATAAACACGCAGCTTTACGAACGACTGGCACTTAGCAGGGACAAGGAGGGTGTTCTTGACCTGGCGAAGCGCGGGCAAATAATCCAGCGGCCCATTGATATTCTAAAAGAGCCTGTTGTGCTGGAGTTTGCAGACCTGCAGGAATTGGAGCGGTTTACTGAGACTGACCTGGAGCGGGCGTTGATAAACAAGCTGCAGGCCTTCCTGCTGGAGCTCGGGCAGGGCTTTGCCTTTGTGGGAAGACAGAAACGCCTGACGCTGGACGGCGACCATTTTTATCCGGACCTCGTCTTTTATCACATCAAGCTGAAGTGTTACGTGATAGTCGAGCTGAAGGTTGGCAAGCTGACCCACGGCGATTTGGGGCAAATGCTCATGTATGTGAATTATTATGACCGTGAGGTGGTAGGCCAGGGGGATAATCCGACTACAGGGCTGATGCTCTGTACTGAAAAGAATGACACCGTTGTTAAGTATGTCCTGGACGAGAAGAATGAGCGCATCTTCGCCAGCCGTTATAAGACCTGCCTGCCAAGTGAAGAAAGATTGCGCGCCGAACTGCGCCGTGAGCTGGACACCCTGCCGCCACAGGTAGTTAAAAAATGAAAACTCTCACCATTGGTGAGAGAATTTGCAAAACTTGAATTTTGGGGGCAGTGTACTCAAAATCTGCTTACCTGTTTAAAAAATAGACACTAAGCCCAATTTTCGGGACGCTGTCCCGAAAATCTCTCAAAGCAACCCGACAGACCCTTGTCGCGTTCGTCTGCTATGCTATTGCTATGAATTTAGCCATAAAATGCCGGCATGTAACAAGCGTGTCAACTCTTGACAAACATGTATCTGCCTGCTATGCTATAGGTAAGACTGCGGAATGGAGGAGATAGAATGGCTTTGACCGGAAAGGAATTAGGGTTGCGCATTAAAAGCGCCAGGGAATCCAGGCAGATTACCCAGGAAGCCGCCGCGAAGAAATTGGGGATTTCGCGGGTGGCTCTTACGCTTATTGAAGGCGGGAAGCGTCCCGTAAACACAATGCAGCTGGAAAAACTCGCTGATATGTATGGGAGAAGGCTGGAAGATTTTCTCGTGGCCGAGGATAAGGCGGAAAAGATGGCGCTCCGGTTCAGGATGGCTGAGGAGTTGATGAAGAAAGTCGATAAATCCATATTTGAACCGGTTATTAAGATGCTGAAGGAATACACTCAGTTGGAGAAATTACTTAGCTTGGATGCTAAATACAGACATCCTGTTAAGTATGAGTTCCCTGAGCCTACTACCGTATGGGATGCCATTAAGGCCGGGCAGGAGATAGCTGAAAGTGAGCGTCAGCGACTTCTGCTGGGTGGGCGGCCGATCAAGGATATCGCGGGTCTTTTGGAGATCCAGGGCATCAGGCTTTTGGATATGGCCATGGATACTGACATCTCCGGGCTTTTCATGTGTGATGAGGAGACCGGCTTGACCATTCTGGCTAATCCCAAACACCATGCATTCAGGCACGCGTTTACGCTGGCGCACGAGTATTGCCACGTTCTTGTGGACCGGGACAGGTCTTTGCTGGTTAGCAGCGGCAAATCCGGCAAGGATCTTGTGGAAGTGCGCGCTAATGCCTTTGCGGCGGCTTTTCTGCTGCCTAAAGCTGGTGTTCAGGAATTTTTTGAAAGCATCGGCAAAACCGGCAGCACCAGGACATTCCTGGCGATAGGCGGCGCCAAAGAGCCGCACGAGGCGGAGCAGCGCCGTACCGCTACGTCTATCGCTATCAGGTTATACGACATTGTTCATTTGCAGCACCACTATGGAGTGAGCTGGAATGCAACTGTATATCGTCTTCAAAACCTTGGAATAATTACCAAAGACAAATGCGAGGAATTGCTCTCTAAAGGCGAGGAGGCGAAAGCGTTGAGGCGGCTTATTAAAATCGACTCGTCTGATTCCGAGAAAGATAAGAAGTTCGAGACGCATGATTTCAATATGCGCTTCTTCTGCCTGGCGGTAGACGCTTTTTGCCAGGAATTGATCTCTCATAGCAGGCTCAAGGAACTGGTTTCAATGATAGGGATAGGCGAGCCGGCGTTGGAACAAATGCTCAAAACAATTGAGTGCAATGCAAAGGGGACCGTGAATTAACATCATGAATCCCTCACCGCGTACCAGGAATATTTGCGTGGCTTTGGATGCCAATATCCTGATTACGCTTCTTAATATGAACCGCCTTGATATAATGGCGGGGCTTAAAGGATATGAGTTTTACGTGCCGGATCAGGTAGTGGAGGAAATCCACCGGAAAGTGCAGCGCGAAAGGCTGCGTGAGGCGATAAAGGCGGGTTGGCTTAAAGAGATCGAGGTCACCGATATCGCAGAAATGGAAATATACGCCCAATACAGGCATCGCTTCGGTAAAGGCGAGTCGGCTTGTCTGGCGGTAGGGCGCAACCGCAAATGGATAGTCGCCACGGACGACAAAGCAGTTAAAAGAGAAGTCTCTACCGTGATGGGCAGCGGCAACTTGCTGGATACCGGCGCAATTCTGGCCATAGCTGTGAAACAGGGTGTCCTAACAAGCGCGGAGTTAAAAGAACTCCACGAGAATTTTAGTTTCTAGGAGAAGCGGTCCTGCAGGCGCGGCTGTCTTCTTCGACATTACGCCCCACCCCTACCAGGCGCGTATCCTTGAAGCGCTCCAGGTAGAGCGCGAATACCGCAAGTGCTTCAAAAACCTTATTGTTGCCGCCACCGGCACCGGCAAAACCATTATTGCCGCGCTGGATTATAAAAATTATTGCCGGGCCAACGGCAACAGCAGGCCAAAATTGCTGTTTCTTGCCCACAGGGACCAGATACTTGACCAAAGCCTGGCTACGCTCCGCAATGTGTTGAAGGAACCCGACTTCGGGGTGCGCATGGGCGGGCCGCATGGTACGCCCGCAACTAAAGACCATCTAT
>JAUSCK010000131.1 GCA_030651035.1 Elusimicrobiota bacterium | reverse complement strand
GCGCTTACGCAAGCCTCGCCTTCCGGCGGCTTTTGCTAACCTGGCCCCTGCGGTCTCCCCCTCCGTTAGCAACGAGCTTTCAGGGTGGCGAGGGTATGGGTTCGGCGGGCCTTCCCGCAGGCCGGAGCTTACGTAAGAGCGAAGGCCGAGGGGTGAGTGAGACCCGGCTTTAGAGCGAAGCATAATTATGCTTCGCGTCCGGGTCGCAAGGCCGGAGGCGTTTTCTTACGCAGCGAAAACGCCGAGGCGGGGTCGCGCAAAACCGCTATGCGGTTTATGCGTGACCGGCCACGGTGTGGCCGATAGCGCGCCCGCCGGGCCCATACCCTCGCCACCCCTCGCGAGGCGCGTTTTGCGTTCCTGCCCCCACGGTATGCCGCCCGAACGCGTGTTAACTAATATTAAAAGAACGGTTTTAAATCCCCAGTTGTTTTTTTATTTTATTCAGGGTCTTGTGCATCTCGGGGAGCTTGCCTAGCAGGACCTCTATTTTCATGGCCAGCATGCGGGGTCTCGCCGCGGCGCCGAATACTATCTGGTTCGGGCCTAAATTCGACATAACGCCGGTCTTGCCCATTACGACGGTATTGTCGCCTATGGTGACATGGTCGGAGATGGCGGCCTGGCCGCCGATGATGGCGTTGTCGCCGATAACGACGGAGCCGGCTATCCCGGCCTGGCCCATTATCAGGCAGTGCTTGCCTATTTTGACGTTGTGGGCGATATGCACCAGGTTGTCTATCTTGGTGCCGCCGCCTATTACCGTGACGTCGAGGGCGGCGCGGTCTATGGTCACGTTGGCGCCGATTTCCACCCGGCCTTCGACTATCACCTTGCCCAGCTGCGGGATCTTCTCATGCGTCCCGCGCGGCGAGATGTAGCCGTAGCCGTCCGCGCCTATGACGGCGCCGGCGTGGATTATCGCCTCCGCGCCTATTTCGCAGGCGTCCATTATTTTCACGCCGGGGTAAAGCCTGGTATCGCGCCCGACCCTGGCGTTGCGGCCCACGTAGCACTGCGCGCCTATTATCGCCCCGTCAGAGATCTCCGCCCCGGCTTCTACGACGGCGAAGGGGCCTATGTGTATGTTCTTCCCTAAACTGGCCGAGGGGGAGACAAAAGAAGAAGTATGTACGCCGGGCGCGGGCAGCGGGCGCACCTCTTTTTCAACCAGGCGCAGCGCCAGCATGAAGGCGTATTTGGGGTTCTTCGTGAAAACCAGCGCGCCGGGGAAATCCTTGAAAAGGCTTTCTGTGCCGAGCGGGGCCAGCAGGCAGCCGGCTTTTGACGCGGAGGCCGCGGCCGCCATGGCGGGGTCGGTCAGGAAGGACACGTCCGACGGGCCCGCTTTGTCGAGCTGCGCGGCGCCGGAAATGCCGCGCGCCCCGTCGCCGCGGAGGTCGCCCTCGGCGAGCTTGGCTAGATCGGCGGCCGTAAGCTTCATATCCCGCCCTCCTCCAGCCTCTTCAGCAGCTTGCCGGTGAGGTCCACCGCTTTCTGGCCGAACAGGATGCTGCGCTTGTCGATTATCACGCTGACCTCTTCTTTTATGGCCAGCTCTTTCAGCGCCACGTAGATGCGGCCCAGGAGTATCTCGCTTTTGCGGCTTTCATATTCCAGCAGTTCGCGCTCGGTCTGGCGCTGGAAGAGGCGCAGGTCCTCTTCCTTGGCGGCCAGCTCCGCCTCTTTTTTGGACAGCGCGGCGTCTATCTCGGGCACCGAGGTGGAAATCGAGAATTTAAAGTGAGTCACAGGCACCATGGCTACGCCGGGCATATTTATGCCCGAAGAGGCGGGCTCCTTGAGTAGACCGCCCATGCCGGGCAGCGAGGCCGCGGCGGGGGGCAGGGCCTGCGGCGCGGCCGTTGAAACCTGCGGCGCGGCCGTTGAAACCTGCAGCACCGGGTGAACCTGTACGACTTCCGTGGAAACTTGTACCGCGTCCGTCGAGGCCTGCACTGCCAGCGCGGCGGCCAGCGCGGCGGCTTCAGCGTCCTGCGCGGCCTTTGCGGCGTCCTGTGCTGCGGCCAGCGCGGCTGCCTTTGCGGCGGCCGCCGCAGCGGCTGTAGCTGCCGCGGCTTCGGCCACGCTGCGCTGGGTTTCCAGCAGCGAGGGCAGCGTCAGGGCGAATTCCCTCTCCTGGCGGAGCTTGGCTAATTCGGCCTTCAGCGTGAAGACCGGGGTTTTTCTGGCGTTGAGGACGTCTTCTTTCTTCTTGATCTCGGCTATGAATTCCTCGCGGGCGCCGGTGGTGCCGGAGTATTCTTTGAAGACGCGGTCTATGTCCACGTATCCTATGGTGCCGGATTCCCCGCGGTTCTCCTCCAGCAGCAGCTCCAGCGCCACCGCGTTAAGCGGTATCAGCGTCAAGGTTAATAGAAAAATAATTTTCTTCATAAATTAACATCCTGCATTCAGGCTTCCTTAAGATTCACCGCAGAGGCGCAGAGGTCGCAGAGTTAAGAATGAGAGAGCGTTAAAAAATAATACACGCAATCTTCAATCTCCTTAATCTTCCCTCTGCGACCTCTGCGTCTCAGTGGTGAAATTCTGCTAGAACAAGTTCCCGAGCGTAAAATATATGTCCGCGCGCTGCTCGCCGGGCTTGTGGTTGAAGCCGTAGCCCCAGTCCAGCCGTATCGGGAAGGCCGGGGTGGTGAAGCGGATGCCGAAGCCGGCGCCGGCTTTCATGTCGGTAGTCCCGGTGCCGAAGCGGCCGCTGATCTTGTCGAAGCCGTCCCAGGAGTTGCCTATATCGAAGAAGAAGGCGAACTGCACGATGGTGCGGCGGCGCTCGCGGGCCAGCGGGAATTTGAATTCGATGTTGGCCACGTCGTAGACCCTGCCGCCGTTGGGGGGGCCTATCTGGCCGTTGTTCGAGTAGCCGCGCACCGTTTCGGCGCCGCCGATGAAGTAGCGCTCGTAGACGGGCACTTTCTTGGTGTCCCCGAAGCGGCCCACGAAACCGAACCTGTTCCCGAAGGCCAGCACGAACGGGTAGTCGTCTATGGAGAACAGTTTAAGGTTGTAGCTGGAGGAGAAGGTCGGCTTATAGTAATTTACGTCGCCCTGCAGCGGGCCGCCGGCGTACTCCACCCCCAGGGAAACCTTGGTCCCGCGCGTGGGGTCCCACACGTTGTCGCGCGTGTCCCGCGCGAATTCCAGGTATATCGACGAGGTGACGCTGGTGCCGGCCGCCAGCTCGTTCTTATAGAGCTCGTCGACCTCGGTGATGCGCACCTTCTCGTAAGTGTACGCGGTGGTCAGGTGGTACTTGTCTTCCTCGAAGCGCGGGCCAAGCGTCACCTTGCCGCCGGTGCGGCGCTCGGTGTAGGCCGAAATGGTGCTCTGGTAGGGCTTGTAGTGGCGCGTGTTGAAGATATCCACGCCCAGCGAGGTGGGGTGGTCGCCTATCCAGGGGGTGGACCAGCTGATGTAGTAGTCCTGCACCCGCTTGCCGAAGTTCCAGGACAGCGAGGTCTTGTAGGCCCGCCCGAAAAGGTTCAGGTGCGAGAGCGAGAGCGTGCCGACGAGGCCGTCGTTTGAGGAGATGCCGGCGCCGGCCGTCAGCATGCCGGGCTTGCCTTCCACCACGTCGAACACCAGGTCCACCTTGTCCGGGTCCGCGGTGGGGTTTATGACCGGGCTGACGTCGTCGATGAAGCCCAGGTTGAAGATCTTTTCCTGGCTGCGGCGTATCTTGGAGGAACTGAACACGGCGCCCTCTTTCTGGGTGATCTCGCGCTTCAGCACGTAGGTCTTGGTGGCCTTGTTGCCTTCCACGTCCACGTGGTCGACGAAGATCTGGTTGTTTTCCGTGATGAAGAACGTGACGTCGGTCTCGCCGGTCTTTTCGTTGTAGACCCTGTCGGGGGCCAGCGCGGCCTTCAGGTAGCCCTTGTCGGCGTACTTATCCTGTATGGCGCGGATGGTATCGTCAAAGCGCTCCTGGTGGAAGAGCTTGCCGCGGCGGTAGTCCACTGCCGGCAAAAGCTCGCTGGGCATGTAAACCGTGTTGCCGGCAAAGAAGGTGGCTCCGAATTTTTGTTTGTTCCCTTCCGAGACCAAAAGCTTTATGGTCACGCTGGAGCGCTCCTCGTTGAAGGAGACGGAGGAAGAGATCAGCTTGAAGTCGGCGTAGCCGCTGTTCTTGTACAGGTCCGCCAGGGCCTTGAAGTCAGCGTCGAGGTCCTGCGGGGAATAGATCTTCTTCGGCCGGTTCTTCATCGCCTTGACCAGCTTTTTAAGCCGGAAGCCGGACAAGCCTTCGATCTCCACGGCCGCCACGCGCGCTTTTTTCCCCTCGACTATGGAAACCGTCAGGAAGGCCAGCGAGGCCGCGGTGTCGAGGCGCACCTCGTAGTCGGCCCTGGCGTCTATATAGCCCTTCTCGCGGTACTTGTCGGCGATCTTTATCAGGTCCTCTCGTATCTTCAGCTCGTCGAAGAAGTCCCTCTCCTTCAGCGTCATCTCGTCCTTGACGGCCGACTTGGACATGCCCTTGGCGCCGGCGATGGTTATTGTCTTGACCATCGGCTTTTCGGAAATTATGTAGGTGATCCGCACCGGGACCGAGGAGCCCGCGGCTTCGGCCAGCTTCGGAGACACGGGGCGGCCCGGGAGCTCCTCTATATCCACGGAGATCCTGTCCACGCTGCCCAGCGCCAGGATGGCCTCTATGTCCTGGCTGACAAAATCTTTGTGGTAGAGGCGGCCCTTTTTGGCCTTCCCGGTCTTCAGGATCGCCTTGGCCTTGAGGTTAACCTGGCCTTTTGACGCCGTTTCCGCCACTTCCCAGGGGCCGCCCTGCCCGCCTGAAGCGGACGGGGCCGAGGCCGCGGGGGTTTCCCCTGCCGCCATGCCGGGCAGGGCCTGGGTGACCCCGTGGCTCATCATCCACTCATTAAGCTGGTCGGGAGAGGGGGCTTCCCCTACCGTTGCGCCTGGCAGGGCGGCCGGCTGGACCGGGGGGGGCGTCTGCGCCGAAACAGGGAGGGCTATGACCGCGGTAAGGAGGAGAGGCAGCAAAGTTTTTATCATCATATCCTTGGAAATTGGGCTACGCCAGCCCCGCTGGCGTCTGATCGCGGGGCCGACAATATAGATATCTTACTATTTTTGGCGGCCCATATAAATTCGCCGTTTCCGGCTTTTATGCTAAAATTAGCGAAGTACGAAGCGCGATCCTGCGCGCAAGTTCGGTCTCATCACTGATGGTATTACGGGCCAGGGCCGTAAACGGTTGCGCCCCTAACGGAGAAAATATGAAAAAAGTTTATATCCTCGACACCAACGTTCTGCTCCACGACCCGCTTTCCTTCACAAAATTCGAAGAAAATACCGTAGTAGTGCCGATATCCGTGATAGAGGAGCTCGACACCTTCAAGAACGCGGCTGACGAGCGCGGCAAAAGCGCGCGCATAGTCTCCCGCAAGCTGGACGAGTACCGCACCAAGGGCAAGCTGAACGCCGGCGTCAAGATGGATTCCGGCGGCACGCTGATAGTGGACCTGGACCACGTGCAGGTGCTGCCCAAGGAATTCAAGCTGCTAGAGATGGACAACCGCATCCTCAACACCGCCTACTGGTACGAGCAGAAAAAGCACAGCGCCATCCTGGTCACCAAGGACATCAACCTGCGCCTGAAGGCCGAGGCCGTGGGCCTTACCGCCGAGGATTACGAGGCGGGCAAGGTGAACGTGGACGAGCTGTATCCCGGCCTGGTCACGATCGAGACCACTGCGGCCGAGGTGGACAAGCTGTACAAGGACCGCGTTATAGCCAGCCCCGACAAGGACCTTTCGCCCAACGAATTCGTGGTGCTGCACGCCAAGGGCGATCCCAAGAAATCGGCCATCGGCCGCGTGGACCCGTCCGACACGTCGAAGCTGCGGGCGCTCAGCCCCGAATCGTCCCCCTGGGGCATACGCCCGATCAACAAGGAGCAGCGCTGCGCCATGGAGCTGCTGCTGGACGATTCCGTGAAGCTGGTCACGATGATAGGCGCGGCCGGCACGGGCAAGACCCTGATGTCGCTGGTCTGCGGCCTGCAGAAGGCGGTGGAGGAGAACGTTTACCGCAAGCTCATCATCTGCCGCCCGATAGTGCCCGTCGGCAAGGACATCGGCTTCATCCCCGGCACCAAGGAGGAGAAGCTCTCCACCTGGATGGGGGCCATCTACGACAACTTAGAGTTCATCATGGATAAGCGCCACCAGGAAAGCGCGATAGAGAAATTCGAATACCTGCTGCAGAACGAGAAGATAGAGATCGCCTCGGTCACGCACATCCGCGGCCGCTCGCTGCCCAAGCAGTACATGATAGTGGACGACGCGCAGAACCTTACGCCCCACGAGATAAAGACCATCCTGTCGCGCGCCGGCGAAGGCACCAAGGTGGTGGTGACCGGCGACCCGTACCAGATAGACAACCCCTACCTGGACGTGGCCTCGAACGGCCTTACCTACATAGTGGACCGCATGCGCGGCCAGAAGCTGTACGGGCACCTGACCTTCACCAAGACCGAGCGCAGCCAGCTGGCGGCGCTTATAGCGGAGCTTTTGTAATAAGGAAATTCAGCATGCATAAAAATAAAAACCTTTGGCTGAAAGCGGTAGCCGTATTAGCCCTCTCTTTTTCCGCGTTCCCCTTGTACGCGGTCACCCAAGCCAGGTCCGCCGCCCTCGGCGAACTGGTCTCCGGCGCTCAATTTAAAAATCTTGTGGAGCTCCCGGCCCCGGCGGAAATAGCCGTTCCCGAGGCCAGCTTTGAAGCCGTTCTCCCCGAAACGCGCGCCGTCGCCCCTGCGCCCGGCCGCGACTTTACGCCAAAGATCGAAGACGCTTCCCGCATCAAGTCGATAATGAAGCTGGTCGCCGACATCTACAGCGGCAAGCCGCTGCCCTACCCGCAGGACGGCTCCATCTTCAAGAACAAGGAAGGCAAGCTGCCCGTGCAGCCGGCCGGGTTTTACAAGGAATATACCCTGCTCACCGGCAGCGCCCCGCACACGGTCGTCATAGGCGGGACCACCTACCAGGTGGCGCCGGACCTGAGCGCCCGCGGCTCGGAGCGGATAATAATAGGCGGCGGGGAGAAGATCTATTATACGCCCGACCATTACGCGCATTTCATTCAGCTTACGGTGGTTTACTAAACCTGATGGGCCTTGGCGAGGAAGGACTTTTCCTGGACCTTAAGGCCGGAGGCGCGGCGGCGGAGGGGATAGAGAAACTATTCCCTCCGCCGTCTTATTTTGTGGCATACGTGGACGGGGCCGGTATCCCCGATAAGGCCGCGCTGATGCCCGCCCTGGCCGCCGCCTTCAGGTTCCCTTCCTATTTCGGGAAGAACTGGGACGCCCTGCTTGACTGCCTCCGCTCGCTGCCGGGCGAGATCCCGGCTAAAGGCTATGTCCTGGCCGTGCGCAACTCAGGGTCTTTTCTCTCCTCCTCCCCTAAAGACCTGGAGGATTTCGCCGATGTGGCCGGCGAAGCGCGGGTTTTCCTGCTGGAGAAGTTCAAGGCGCCGTTCACGGTGGCCCTTCTATAGTATCTGTCTTATATATACATCATTTTCCCGTATTAAAAATAGCCATTGAAAATATCACTATTTTGTGTTAGACTATCCGTATACGCCTGCAGGGTTCGTATCGGGTTTTTGTGCCGCCGGTAAGCAGTCCAGGGATGGAGGCTTTATGGAAACTACCAGGGAAATAGTGATCAGATTCAACTTCAGCCGCAGGCAGGCGCTCTACGCGCTGGCGGTTTTCTTTATCGCCTGGCATCCGGGCTTCATAGGCTCGGAAACACTGACCCTTACTACCTACTACCCGGCGCCTTACGGGGGCTATGTCAACCTCCTGACCACCGGCCAGACCTTGCTGGCCAGGAATAGCGGGCAGGTGTTAGTAGGGACACCGGGTCCTTTTGCCGGCGGCTATCCTGGGGTTGCTATCCGCAATAACGCTGGAATGGGAGGTCTTGTCGTGAGCGGCTCCGGAGGGGACGTTAATAGAGCCTATTCAAGCCTCTATCTTTATGGCTCGAACATGAACGTGCAAAATAGCAGATGGGTGGTTTTGCATAAAGATGGTCAGGAGGCAGGCAAGGATGGCGATCTTGAGATATGGAGAAATAATCCTGGCGGCGATATAGCGGCTATGACTTTCGACGGACCTACCGGAAATGTCGGCATAAATGAAAGGACTCCCACCCGTCGGCTGCATGTCACCGGCGATATAAGGATCGGGTCCCAAAATACCGCCGCCACCGGCAGCCTTTACGGCCTTTGCCACACGCAGGGGTTCGGCAGCGGGACCTCAACGTGCACCGGCGGAACGGTGGTCACTGCCGTATACGGCAACGAGTGCCAGACCGGCGGTATGGTTCTTAAGCAGGGCAGCGTAAACATGATGCTGGCAAGCAGTTGGGTCCCCCACATGGCGCAGAATTGCACCGGGACCATGCTTTGTTGCAGGATCGTCCCCAATGCTAACTAGGCTGTCCAACGGAAGCCTGTCCGGGTATCGGAGGCGATTTTGAAAAGCCAAAAAAACAAAACGGTTTCAGTGTCAGTCAGCCTCAAGGACTATAACCTTGACACTATACGCTACGCCGCGTACGCCTCGAGCGGCGCGGCCCATGTTTTCATAAGGCTGGACGGGCCCGGCGCGGCCGTGGCGGATTTTACCCCCGCCGGGGCCGCGACCGGCAAAGCCATCGCCGCCGCTTTCCGGGCCGAGCTGGCCGACGAGAAGCTGCGGGAGGCCGTCACCGACAATAACAGAGAACTGCGCGAATTCCTGGTGATGAAGGCGCTCGCCCCCGGGAAGAAGCCGGAGCCCGCCTCGGACTCCTGCCTTACCGCAGAACAGGAAAAAGAGCTCGAAGACCTTATAGCGCAGGTGGAGAGCGAGATAAAGAAGGACGCGCGGAGCGGCCGGCAGAGAGACCCTTTAGGCATAACGAAAACCTGGGAAGACAAGTATGCTGGTAAAAAAACCCGCAGGAAATAAAAAGAAGCTTTCCTCTCCGGCGCCGCAGGCGCTCTGGGAAAAGATGGACGGCGGCAGGCTGCTGACCAACGAGGCCGGCTGCCACGCCTGGGTCAGCGAAAAAAACTTCGGGCGCGTGATCAGCGGCAAGGTCGCGGAGGGCGACCCGCTTTTCGCGGAGCTTTCCGCCGGGGGGTTCGTGCGCGGGCGCATGGACCTGGAGGGGCTCGCCGCGAAGTGGCGGACCCGCAACGCGCACCTTAGCTACGGCCCGGGGCTTCACATCCTGGTCCTCACCCTCCGGTGCAACCATAAATGCCTTTACTGCCAGTCCAGCGCCGCGGGCGAAGGCGCCAAAAAGACCGATATGAGCCTTAAGACCGCGCTGAAGAGCGTGGATTTCGCTTTCAGCTCTCCCAGCCCGGTCATTACCATAGAGTTCCAGGGCGGAGAGCCCCTGCTTAACTGGGGGGTGCTCACGGCCGCGGTGAAGCACGCGCGCAAAAAAGCGGCGGCTTCAAAAAAAGAACTGAAGCTGGCCCTGGTTTCCAATTTCACGCTGATGACGGAGGAGAAGGCGCGGTTCCTCCTTGAGAACGAAGTCTCCATCTGCACTTCCCTCGACGGGCCCGCGGACCTGCACAACAGGAACCGCATCTACGCCGCCGGCAATTCCCACGCGGGCGCGGTGAAGTGGCTGAAATATTTCCAGAAGAAACACGGGGACCAGGTCCCCGAATACCGAATTTTCAAATCGAGCGCCCTGCTGACCGTTTCGCGCTATTCCCTTTCCAGGCACAAGGAGATCATAGACGAATACACGGGCCTCGGCCTCGAGGACATCTTTGTCAGGCCGCTCGCGCCCATAGGCTACGCCAGGGGCCTCTGGGAAAAAATAGGCTACACCTCGGTTGAGTTCACCGCTTTTTACGGGAAGTGCCTTGACTATATACTCGAACTGAACCGCCGCGGGGTCGTCATACGCGAGAAGATGGCGGCCATGATGCTGGAAAAGATCCTTAACTTCCGCGAGCCCGGCTACCTGGACGCGCGCTGCCCCTGCGGCGCGGCCATCGGCCAGATAGCCTACAACTACAACGGCGACCTTTACACCTGCGACGAGGGCCGTATGGTCGGGTGGGAAGGCGACGATATTTTCCGCATCGGCAGCGTTTTCGAAAGCACCCTCAAGCAGGCGCTTTCAAGCCCGGCCGCCAGGGCCTGCGTGGTCTCCTCCAACCTCGAGGCGCAGCCCGACTGCTCCCGCTGCGCGTATAAGCCGTACTGCGGGGTCTGCCCGGTATTCAACTACGAGGCCCAGGGGTCGCTCTGGGGAAACATGCGGTCGAACGACAGGTGCAGGCTTTTTAAGGGCGTTTTCGGCGTGCTCTTCTCGAAGCTCAGGAACGCCGGGGATAGGAAAATCCTGGAGAAATGGACGGTGAAGCAATGAAGGACGTTAAAAGCGGCAAAGAGCTGGTTTTTGAGACCGCGGTCTATTCAAGAGAGGCCGTGGAGCTGGCGGCGTACGTTTTCTCCGGGAGATGCGGCGCGAAGGTGCTGCCCGGGAAGGAGGCCACGCGCGTCCAGCTGGACGGGGCCGCTGACCTGGAAAACCTGGCCGGGGAACTGGCCAACGAAGCTTTGAACCAGCAGTGCAGGATAGACCTGGCAAAAAAGAATTCCAGGATAGCCGGCATTATCGTGACCAAGGCGCTGCTGTCGGCCTGCGGCGAGAAAATACAAGCGAAGAACAAGGGGAAATGATGAAAAAGCCAGTTATCATAATTATCGTGGGGATCCTCGCGGTGATACTATTCCTGCAGTATATGCAGCGGAAAAGCGCGGCGCCGATAGATATTGGCCTGACGCCCGGCCAAAGCGCCGAGAACATCCCCGGCGGGGTGTCCCTGCCCGCCGAGTCCACCGCTTACGCCGCGTCGCCCGAAGGAGTGGCGGAGCCCGCTAAATTCGCCGTACCTTCGGCGAAGACAATTTTTACGCCGCCCGCCGCCAAGGCCGCAAGGGGAGCCATCGCCGCTATCCCGGCCGAGTTCGCGAAGCAGACGCTCTGCGCCGGCAAATCCCTCAACGATATCCTGGCCTCCCACGGTAAAGTCTGGGGCTATTCCGCGTACAGCCCGGAAGCTTTTACCAAGCCGGAGAACGACGCCGTTTACGGCCTGCTGGCGAAGTTCTTTTCCTGCCAGGCCGTGGTTTACGGGGACCTCGACATGTGCAATTACGTGCCCGGCGTGCAGCATAAGCTGGATAAATATTTCACTACCCCCAACTACCAGTGCGTGGACCCCTCGGTCAAGGTGCTGTTCTATGCCTACGCCGCCGGCAAGTTCAAGAGCGAGCTGCCCTGCCATAGATATTTCGAGGGGGATAACGTGACCGGCGCCAAAGTGCCGCCCGAGTTCTGCACCGGGGCCGCCCAGGGCTTCGCCTTCGTCTGCAATCACCCCAAGGCCGGCAACAACAAGGCCAAATGCCGCCAGGCCTTCCCCAGCAACAGGGACGACTGCAGCAACGCCGACTGCCTTGATAATGTCAGCCTTTACAGCGCCCTCAAGGATAACAACCTGTCCGGCTGCCCGGAAAAATACATGAGCGAGTGCGCCGCGTTCTTTACAAAGTCCCCGACCTCCTGTTCTGTTATCCTCGAAAAGCTGGGCGGGATCTATTGCCAGTCTCTCTCCGCCCATGAGCAGTCCGGCGACAGCCAGAAGAAGCTCGCGGAAGAGGCTAAAAAAGAAGAGCAGAAGAGAATAGCGGAAATCAACAAACAAGCCAAGAAACTCCTTGGCAAAGAGTGAGAGGAGCAGGTTATGAAAAAGAAAAAACAAAACGTCGGTAAAAATATCAAGCTCTTCCTCAACAGCGAAGAGGGAAAGATGCTGGACGCGGACATAGTGAAGACGGGGCTGGCCCTTGGTCTTCTGGGCGCTGTCATGGTGGACCAGGCCAGCGCGCAGACGATACACCAGAACTTCTTCTCTCAAACGGCTCACACAAGCCACCAGAGCCACGGCTCTCACGGCTCTCACGGGTCGCACGGCTCGCATTCTTCCCACGGCAGCCACGGCTCGCATTCCAGCCACTCCTCGCACGGCTCGCACGCAAGGGGCGGGTGGTGCTAGCGCTGAGCAGGAAGTCCGTTCAAGCTTGATCGCCGCGCCCCCGTTCCCGGGGGGCGCGCCCGAGGAAACAAGCCACGCTTCCCCGCACGGCAGCGCCTAAAGATGTCATCCCCAGCCCGCAAATCCGCAGCCGGCTCCGCGCCGGCGGCCCCAGGCCGCCTGCCGGCGGAGCTTGATATCTGCGTTTCCAACCAGTGCAACATGCATTGCCGCTATTGCTATTCCGGCGACCTCGACCGCGCCCATGCGCAAAAACTGGACCTGCGCCGGATGAAGCTGGCCGTGCTGCATTACCTGCGCGCGGCGCGCGGCGGCAAGGTGGAGAAGATAAGCATTTCCGGCGGCGAGCCGCTGCTGGATAAAAAACTGCTGGCCGGCCTGCTGCCCTGGCTCAGGAAGGCCGTCGGCCCCGGGGTGGAGATAGAGTGCTTCAGCAACGGGCTGCTGCTGGACGCGCCCACCGCCGGGCTTTTCAGGCGCAGCGCCATACACCTTAAGATCAGCCTGGACGGCGCTTCCTTCAGCCACAACCTGAACAGGGTCACGAGCGCCGGCCGGCCCAGTTTCCGGCGGGTAATAAGGAACATCCGGGCCCTGCCGGCGGCGGCCAGGAAAGCGCTCGGCATTTCCACCACGGTCACGAAGGCTACGGCCCCGCGCCTGGCCGAGAACGTCAGGTTCCTCGCTTCGCTCGGCGCCGGCGACCTGGGCCTTTCCTTCGCGGTGCAGGAGGCGTGGAGCGCGCGCGACCTCGCGGCGCTGAGGCGGGAACTGCGCAAGGCCGCGCTCTATTTCAAGGGCGCCGGCCGCGGCGCCTTCGCGGAAACCCCTAAGTTCGGCTATAAGCGCCTGGGAAAAGGCCGGGCCTGGCTTGAACATTTTTGCGCGCAGGGCGAGGTCTCCATCGGCCCCGACGGGGTGTTTTACCCCTGCTCGATAATTTCAGCTTCCCGCGCGGCCCAGGACCCCGCCCTGCGGGCCGCCTACGCCGTGGGCGACTGGCGCTCCGGCCTTGACCTGGAAAAAGTGCGCGCCTCCAGGGAGCGGGCTTTCAGCGCGGTAATGGCTTCCGGGCAGCGCGATTTTCTAGCCTGCCTGCTTTGTATCTATTACAAGAACCTGCTCGAGCCCGGCGACCTTAAGGCGCTGCTGAAGAGCAGCGCCGATATAGTCAGCGCGCTGCGCTCGGCGGGAATGGGCTCTGATAATCCTGACCTGCCGCCGGTCGGAAAAAGCGGATAGCCTGCGCCGCTTAATTTATAACCAGGAGCTAAGAGTTTTAACATGGATGGACAGGATATACAGGATTTTACTTTTCTTTATCCTGTCTATCCTGTATATCCATGTGAATAATTTATGATCAAAAAAGTTTTCCCCTCCGGACCGCGCGGGAAATTCAGGGTCGTGCTGGTCCCTGCCCTGCCCTCCGGCGAAATGATACCGCTGGCGCCGGGCCTGCTCAAGGCCTGCGCGCTGCGGGACCCGTTCCTCCGGCGGAACGCCGAGATAATCATCCTGGAGCCCGGCGGCAGCGCCGCCGACGCGGCCCGGCAGGTGTCGGAGCTGCGGCCGGACCTGGCCGGGTTCACCGTCTACGGCGGGCTTGAGGCGGTCAGGCGCGCGGCCGCGGAAATAAAACGAGCCTGCGGCGCCCGCGTGGTCCTGGGCGGGCCGCTGGTAGGCGCGATTTCAGCGGAGGAGATATTCAGCGGCGGTTCCGTCGATTTCGCGGTTTCGGGCGAGGGCGAGGCCGCTTTTTCCGGGATCCTCAAAGCCTGCCTGCGCTCCGGCGGCTTCTCCGCTATAAAGGGGCTGGCTTATCTTTCCGGGGATAAGGTGGCAGTAAACCCGCCGCGCCCCCCCTCGGGGAAACTCTCCGCCCTGCCCTCGCCTTACCTCGGCGGGACGTTCGGCTGGCGGGGCTATACCAAAGCGCCGTTCGAGATGTCGCGCGGCTGCCGCAGCGCCTGCCTTTACTGCACGCTGCCGAAAAAATACAAAGTTTTCCCCTTTAAAAGGGTCGCGGCCGAGGTTAAAAGGATCTTCGGAGATTTCCCGGAAATTAAAACTTTATTCCTGACCGATTCCGACCTGTGCCAGAGCAGGAACATGGGGCCCCTGCTGAAGCTGCTGGCCGGCGCGGCGGCGGGCAGGGAGATCAATATAGAGTTCCAGATAAATTTGCTGAACCTCGACCCCGCCGCTATCCCCCTGCTCAACAACAGGGCTTTCAGCCTGGGCGCGGGCGTGCAGACCATCTTCCCGGACACGTGCAGGCTCGCGGGCAGGCGGATGGATTTTAAGGAGCTGGCTGAAAAAGCCGCGGCCGTATCCGTCGGGGCCCCGAGGGCCAAGCTGGTTTTAAGCTTTATAATAGGCCTTCCCGGCGACACGCTTGAGAAGTGCATGGCCAACCTGGACTGGGGCCTGTCCATGAACCTGAGCCTTTTTTTTCACCGGCTCCGGGTCTACCCGGGCAGCCCATTGGGTAAGGCCGCGGCTAAGGCCGGCGTTGAATACCAGGCGCGCGAGCCGTATTATGTCCTGAAAACGGCGTCGCTCGATAGGGCCGGGATGCTGTGCGCGGCCGGGCTCGCCAGGGAGCTGTCGCTGGCCGCCAACCTGGTTTCCGCGGACAAGTATTTCGGTTTCCTGTTCCGGCATATCGCGAGCGGGCCGGCCGGCGCCCGGGTTTTCCCCCGGATAGACTTGTGCAGGAAGGTGAACGCCCTCGCGCGCGGCGAGAGGCTGCTGGCCGCGGCCGCGAAGGCGGTGGACGCCAACGCCGACGACGGCGACTGGTCGATGCTGGAGCCGCAGATGTTCGAAAAGGGCCGGGCCGGCATGCTCCGGGGGCTTGCCGCTCTCGAACGCGGCACGGGCGGGCGAAAGGCTTTCGCGGCCCGGTTCGCCGGGTTTTGCGAAGCCAGGATACTCTGGGACAGGGTCGACGGCGGCGGTGTAGTGCGGATAATAGACCTGATGGCCAGCGGCGCGGCCGCCGGCCCTTCGCTGCTGCTCTGCAGCGCCAATTCGGCCGATCCCGCCAAGCTGGCGTCCCGGGGCTTCGGGCTGGAACTGCTCGTGGAGGAAAAATTCGGGTTCGTTCCCTCGCGGCCAGGCGTCGCCGCGCGACTCTACGCGGACAGGCCGGGCCTGGGCGCCGGTATCGCCGCCGCCCTGAAAAAAAGAGGCGTCTACGGCGAAATAGTCGTTTCACAGGTTTTGAGCGCCCTGGAGCCGGGCGGGCGCGCCGGCGCGCTGAAAACCCTGCGGGCCGCCGCGCGCGAAGGAGCCAGGCTCTTTATAATAGACGGGCTGCTGGGCTATCCCGCGTTCGGGCCGGACTGGGAGCTGACTGGCGGCTGGCACGATTACCCGGCCGCGGCGCTCGCCGGGGACCTGAAGGCTTCCGGCTGGAAAATGACAAAGGCTATAAAGCTGGGAAGATGGAACGTGATCTGCTCCGAAACTGAAAGGGCTCCTTAAGAGATTTGCTAATATTAATATAAATGACAGGGAAAAAGCGGAAAAATAACGGTCCTGACGGCCTGCCAGCCAGCGCTGAAGTCGTGATACTGGGCGCGGGGCTGACGGGGCTCGTGGCGGCCAGGGAACTGGCGCGCTCCGGCGTGAAGGATATACTGCTGCTGGAGCGCGATCCCCGTCCCGGCGGCCTGCTTAAGACCAACCGCTCGGCCGGCGTGACGATAGACGAGCTGCCGCACGTTTTTTTCACCAAGGACAAGCGCGCTTCCGCAATTTTCAGGGAGATGGTCGGCCCGGTTTACCGTTACCGGCACCGCCTCGGCGTAATGTGGAAGGGCGGCTATGTGGATTACCCCTTCCAGGACAATATCAACCAGCTTGACCTTGAAGACAGGAAAACCGCGCTGCGCGGCCTGCTGGAACCGCGCTTCGAGCGCGCCCCGGCCGAGCCGCGCAACCTCGAGGAGTTCTCCGTCCGGGAGCTGGGCCGCGGCATCGTAGACCTCTTTTTCAGACCTTATAACGAAAAGCTCTGGCAGACTCCCCTCTCCGGCATGGGCTATAAATGGCTGTCCGCGAAAATACGCCTGCCCGGGGCCGCCGGCCTGGCCGACAGCATCCTCGGCGGCCTGACCGCCGGCCGCGGAGAGGCGGCGCCGCACGCCGAATTTATTTACCCGAAGCGCGGCGGCATCGAATCGCTGGCGGAGGGGCTGCTCAAGAGCCTGAAGCCCCTGGCGCCGGTCTGCGGCGCCGAAGTCCTGAAAATAGACGCGCGGCGCAAGATCGTGGCCACCACGCGCGGCGAGGTGCGCTATGGCCGCCTGGTTTCCACGCTGCCGCTGGACCGGGTCATACGCCTGGCCGGCCTTAAGGAATGCTGCAAGCCCGGCTCCCGCCTGCGCGCCACCAGGGTGATCTGCCTGCAGTACGTGCTGTCCCGGGTGAACCTGCCGCCGTACCACTGGATCTATGTCCCGGACCCGGCCGTGCCTTTTTACCGCCTCACCCGCGTGGACCTGATAAACCCCGGCTCCGCGCCCGGCGGCAAGGCGCTGCTGGTGGAATGCGCGCTGCCCCCCGGCGCAGGGAACCGCGCCGCCGCGGGCCTCCCCTCCCGCGTCACGGCCAGCCTGGTGAAGCTCGGCGTCATAAAAAAGAAGGATATAAAGAAGCTGTGGGTTTACGACCATTTCCCGTCGTACCCGGTGCCGCACGCCGGGCACGCCGAGGACGTCCCGTTCTGTTTGCGCCGCCTGGAAGCCGCCGGCATAGTCTCAGCCGGGCGCTTCGGCGAATGGTCCATCTACAATATGGACCACAGCATAGAGGCCGGCATTTCCGCGGCCGAAAAAATACTCTCATGATCCCCGTCGTTATTCTGACCGCCGGCAGCGGCACCCGCCTCGGCGAAATAGGCAGAATTTTCCCCAAGGCGCTGCTTCCCGTCGGGGACGGCACCCTGCTTGAACAGCACCTGCGGGTCTTTTCGGCCCTCGGGACGAAACTTTTCATCATAGTGACCGACCCCTCCTCCGGAGAGGTCGAGAGCGCCGCCAGGAAGGCCCTCGAAGGCTCCGGGGCCGAACTGGCCGTAGTGCACCAGGCCGAGCGCAGGGGCATCGGGCACGCCACCCTGCTGGCCGAACCCTGGGTGAAAGACGGGCCTTTCGCGCTGGTGCTGGGCGACACTTATTATTCCCGGCCGGACCTGGCCGGGGCGGTCCGCGAGATAAGCGGCGGCGGGCCCGACGCCGTGCTCTCGGTCAGAAAAGTCACGGACGAGGCCGCGATACTCAAAGAATGCACGATAGAGCTGGACGCCGCGGGCATGGTGCGCAGGATAGTGGAAAAGCCGTCGCGCGCCCTCAGCCTGGTAAAACCCTGCGGCGTGTATTTTTTCGGCCCCAGGTTCCTGGCGGCGCTCAGGCAGACCCGCCCTTCGGAACTGCGCGGCGAGATAGAGCTTACCGACGCCATACAGGGGCTTATCTCGGGCGGCGGCGCAGTGAAGGCCATGGAAACGCTCAAGCTGGACGTGAACATAACCTACCCTGAAGACATTTTAACCGCCAACCTGGCCTGGCTGGAGGAAAAAGGGCTGCCCGGTTTCGCGCACCCGGAGGCCGAGGTCGGGGCGGGAGTGAAGCTGATAAATTCCGTGGTGGCCCGCGGCGGCTCCGCCGGGGCCGGCGCGCGCCTTGAGCGCGCGGTGGTCTTCCCGGGCGGGCGCGTGCCCGCCGGGGCTTCCGTATCCGATTCTTTCGTGCTGCCCGGCCTTACGGTCCCCGCCGCGGGGGGCTCTTGAAAAAGAACCTCGTCCTTGTGCAGCCGGGCATCGGGGACATGGACATGTTCCGCGACAACCCCACCCCGCCGCTGGGCCTGCTCTGCGCCGCCTCCGTTATCTGCTCCGAGCTGGAGGTCCGCATAGTCGACCAGCGCGCCGACGCCGGCTGGCGCGCGGCCCTGGCTTCCGCTATCGACGGGGACACGGTCGCAGTCGGGCTTACCGCGATGACCGGGGGGATGATCCTTAACGCGCTCGAGGCCGCGCGCCTGGCGCGCGGGCTTTGCGGGGCGCCGCTTATCTGGGGCGGGATACACGCTTCCCTGCTGCCGGAGCAGACGGCCGCCCACGGCCTGGCGGATTACGTAGTGGAGGGGGAAGGCGAGCTGGCCCTGGCCGAGCTGGCGCGGCGGCTGGCGGCCGGGACGGACACCGGCGGCATCCCCGGCGTCTGGCGCAAAGAGGACGGGAAAGCCGTCGGCGCGCCGCGCGGCCCCCTGCTCGACCTCGACGCCCTGCCGCCCGTGCCCTACCACCTGGTGGACATGGCGAAATACACGCAGACCTACCGCGGGAAAAAAATGTTCTTTTACCAGTCCAGCCGCGGCTGCCCGTGCAAATGCGCTTACTGCTATAACCGCGCCTTCAGCCTGGGCCGCCTGCGCGCCAAAAGCGCGGCGCGCGTGCTGGCGGAGCTGAAAGACCTGCGCTCCCGCTACGATTTTTCACTGGTCTACCTGCTCGACGATAATTTTTTTATAGACCAGCGCCGGGCCATGGCCATACTTTCCGGCCTTAAGGAGCTTGGGTTGGGCTGCGTGCTGCAGGGCGTGGACATAGAGACGCTTGCCAGGCTGTCGGACGCCGACCTGGATTTCATAGAGGCGGCCGGGGTGGTGCGCATGGCCATAGGCGTGGAGTCAGGCGTGGACAGGGTGCGGACCGAGATCCTGAACAAATCCGGCGACCTGCGCCTGGCCCGCGAGCAGGTAGCCCGGTTCAGGAACAGGAAAATAACCGTGCTCTGCTCCTTTATCGTCGGGCTGCCCACCGAAACCCCGGAAGAGATACGCGCTACCATGGCTTTAGGGCTCGAGATACTGCGGCTCGGCGAAAATTTCCGCATACCGCAGTTCTATATCTTTTCACCTTACCCCGGCACGGAAATCTTCTCCGGGCTTGAGCGCGGCGGCACGGCCTTCCCGGCCAGGCTGGAAGAATGGGGAAGGTACGAGTGGGATTATTCGCACCTGCACGAAAGCAGCCCGGATCTGAAGGATTTTCTGGAGCGCGCATGCTTTGTCAGCAAATTCCTGGACCGCAAGATGGACGATTACGGCTCCGGCGCCCGGTTGTTAAAAGCGCTGTATAACGCCTACCGGCCGGTGGCCTGGCTCAGGTTGCGCTCGGGTTTTCTAAACCCGCTGCCCGAGCGCTGGGGCTACGGACTGCTGAAGAAGATTTTCAGGCAGAAGAGTTAGTTAACGCGGTTCCTGGCGCTGGAAGAAGTAGCCGCGGCGCAGGTATCTGAGCAGCACGCCCGCGACCTCGGCCAGGTAGGGCAGCGGCGAAAGGCTGGAGGTGCCGGGGCCGTAATTAGCGGAGACGGGGACCTGGGTCACGCGCAGGCCGAGTTTCCCCGCGCAGAGCAGCATTTCCCCGTCGAAGTGGAATTTGTCAGTGAGGGTCTCGAATTTTATCGCGCGCAGCGCGGCGGGCGAATAGGCCATGTAGCCGGAGTGGTACTCCGCGAAATCCAGGCCGAAGACGGCGTTCTCTAAAGCGGTCAGCCAGCTGTTGGCCAGGTACCTGGCGAGCGGCATGCCTTCGGCGCGGGCCCGGCCCGAGAGCAACCTTGAGCCGGCGCACATTTCCGCGGAGCCGTCGAGCAGCGGGCGGACCATGGCCGGCAGCTCCTCGGGGGCGTACTGCCCGTCGGAGTGCAGCAGCACGGCCGCACGGCAGCCCAGTTCCAGCGCCGCTTTCAGGCCGGTCTTCTGGGCCGCCCCGTAGCCGCGGTTCTTTTCATGCCTGAGCACCCTCAGGTCCAGGCCCAGTTTTTCGGCTGCGCGGCCAGCCGCCGCGGAAGTCCCGTCGGCGCTGCCGTCGTCCACCAATAGCACCGCGGTCTCCGGCAGGGAGGAGCGCACGGCCGCCAAGCGCGCCAGGGTGACGGGCAGCACGGCTTCAGAGTTGAAGGCGGGGATTATTACCGCTAGTTGAGGCATTTTATGATAGGAATATCTTCAATTTTCAGGACAGCCCCGCTTCCGGCTGGTTTCGGCGCGGCCGCCTTTTATTTCAGCGCGCCAGCCGTTGCGACGATTTTAGAATTATACTATATACGCACAGTTCACAGTTATTTCCTGTATTTCATGCCGCTGCCCGCCTGGGCCGCCGCCGCGGCGGCTTTGCCGCTGCTCGCCTTTGAATACGGCGCTACCCGCCTCATCGAAGCCCGCCGGCTCGGGCCGGGGCCGGGGGTCTGGCGGCCGATGGCCGCGCGCCTGGCCTTCCTGCTGGCCCTTTCCGCGCTGTTCTTCCTGTACCCGATCCTGGCTTTCGGGCACGCGTCTATTTTTGCGCCGCTGATAGGGCTGTGGCTTTTTGTGCTGCTGCTGACCTGGATGGCCAGCCCTTTCCCGGCGGCCATACTCGGGCTGGGGATAGCCGCCGCCTACTGGCTGCTGACTTTCAGGCGCGCGGCTTTCCGGCTGACCGTCACCATGATCCTGCCCGGCGCGGCCACCGTCGCGCTGTTCCTGCTGCTGTATTTTTTTCCGTCCGGCCCGCTGCGCGAATTTCACCGGCCCCCGGCGGAGCTGGAGAAAGTTTTCCCGGCGGCCGGCTATTTAAACCCTAAGAACGAGCCCTGGCGCGAACGCGTTATGTTCACGCATGACCTGTATGTCGATCCCCAGGACGCCTGGGCGGCGGTCTCTTTCGGCGCCACCATCGGGAGGTCGAACGACCTTCCGCCGACTTTCGCCTGGGTGAACCTGCTCCGCCCCGAGTTCAAGCCCTTCTATGAGAACACCCAGGTGCGACGCTTTTCCTCGGAAACCCCGGCTAAACTTTATTTTGCCCCCTGGCATGTGCATGAGCTGGTGGAATACGTCCCAGGCGCGGACGCGGTAAAACGGATAGAGCTGCCCGCTTCCGTGGCCGGCTGGCCGGTGGAGGAACTGTTCTCCGTATATAACGCCGGCGATAGGGTCTACGCGGTCAATAATCTTAACCCGGCCCTTTTCGAGCTGGACGCGTCCGGCCGGGTGCTGCGCACGGTGTCGCTGGTAAAGGCCGGGCTGGTGGACGTGGGCGGGGTGGTCTTCCAGCTCAAGCGGAACCCGCGCAAAAAGACCCTGCTGATCTCGCTTTACGGCAGGGACCCGTCGGTCAGGACGGACTTCAGGCGGCTCCTCTGTTTTACCCACTTTCTGGGCGTGCTGCCCGGGCGGCGCGTGTTCGAGCTGGACGAGAAGACGCTGGAGCTGGTGAACGCTTCGGACCCGTCCAAGGTTTTTCTGGACCTGGCCTTGTCGCCCGACGGGCGGCGCATCTACGCGTCGTCCATTTTCACGCATGACATCTATAAACTGGACGCGGAGAACCTGAAGATCACCGGCGTTATGCGCGCGCCCTTCCATGTGAGGAAGCTGCAATTCTCCGCCGACGGCAAATACCTGTATGCCGGGTCCTACCTCGACGGGAATGTGGTGGTTTACGACGTCGCCTCGTCTAAAAAGCTCGGGGCCTTCTATGTAACTCCAAGGGTGGAGGCTATGGGCGCGACGAAGAAATATCTCTATATAGCCGGGGCCGGCGGGCTGTTCAGGATCCCCAACGATAAAATAATTTCAGCGCTTCGCTGAAGTCTTCACTATATTGGAAAGCCCGCGCTTTATTACTTCAGGCTGGTAGAAAAGGCGCCTGATTAGGCCCCACTGGTTGGCCGGCAGCCTGAAGATGCCGCCGGAGAGGCGCGCCCCGGCCTCCTTCAGCAGCCGGGTCTGCTCCGGGAAAGCTTCCGTGAAACTTTTACCGTGCTGGCGGCGGAATCCGGCCAGGTCTACCGCCTGTTCGTCGGTGAATTTTGTCAGGGCGGAGTAGATCATTTCTTCAGCCGGGCCGCAGAAGACGCCTTTTTCAGCCGGGCAGACGCCGCGGGACGCGCGCGCCAGCCAGCTGGGCCAGCCTGCGCGGTTTATGTAGCGCGCGGCTCCGAAAGCGCGCGAAACGGCGCCGGGCCCCAGGCCCAGCACCGACCTTTTGCCGCTCAGGTCCATGGTCTGCCGGTTGCGCGACTCCGGCGTCAGGCCCATGGAGTCGGAATCCACCTTCCGGTAGCCCGCTTCGGCCAGCAGCCTGAAACCTTCGCTCCTGACGGCCTCGACCGCGCGCTCGTCCCCTGAGCGGCCTCCGGCGATGGCGTGCAGCGTATAAGGCGTGTTGATGAAAGTGTTCAGGTGCACCTGGTCGGGGCGCAGGGCTATCACGCTGGCCAGGTCCCGCAGGAAACTGGCTTTCGCCTGCCCGGGCAGGCCGCAGATGAGGTCTATGTTCACGCCGTTTATCCCGTGCGCCTTGAGCGCGGCGTGCGCGGCGGCCACCCGGCCCAGCCCCTGGCGGCGGGAGTTGGCGTCCAGCACCTTCTCGTCCATCGACTGCACGCCTATGCAGACCCGGCTCACGCCGCAGGTTTTATAAGCCGAAAGCTTCTCGTCCGTCACGTCGTCGGGGTGCAGCTCCAGGACCACCTGGCAGCCGCGCGGGATCTTGAAGCGCCGCCGCAGCAGGGCGAAGAATTCCAGCGTCTCGCCCGGGGTCATCAGCGAAGGCGTGCCGCCGCCGATGTATAGCGTGGACATCCGGATGTTCCTGAAAATTCCGGAGTAAAGGCCCGCTTCCCGGTCCAGCGCGGACAGGTAGCGCGCGAAAGAGCGCTTCCGCACCGGGCCGGAAGAGCCGATGGCCGTCACCGGCAGGAAACAGAACCTGCAGCGCGACCGGCAGAAAGGCACGTTGACGAACAGCCCCGCCTCCCGCGTCAGCCTGAAACTCCGCCGCCACGCCGCCAGCAGCTCCCGCCCCTTCCCGCCGAGATCCTCCCAGCTGCCGAAAGGCGGGTACTGCTCGGCGTAGCCGGTATAATCCAGCCGCTTGAGGGCGGCCAGGAAAGCGTCAAAAGCGGTCTCTTTAAGTTCCGGCATGGTATAAGACTTAAATTATATAATACTTATATACTATAGGGATTTCTTCGGGTATCATTGGGTAAATCATAGGCGCAACGTAAAGAATTTCACCACAGGGTGGAGCGAAGCGACACAATTCAACCGTACCTAACAGGACACAGAGAGGGATGAGGGGGGAAGAGGTAAGAGTAAGACCGGGGATAAAGTTCACCGCTGAGGCGCGGAGGTCGCAGAGTTTAGATGAGAAAATATGAATTTCTATTCCCATGTTCTACTCACTCTGTTCTCTGCGACCTCTGCGCCTCAGCGGTGAATCTTTGCAAGTCCGCCGGGGGCGTTAATTTAAGGTTCTGCGGACTATGCTGATGAATCCTTTTTTGGAAAAAAATCTTAAGTACGCGCTGGGCAGAATGCCCGGCCTGGACAGGGCCGCGTTCTCCGCGCGCCTCGCCAATATCAGCTGGCCCGTCAGCCTGAAGGCCAAGGTCTGCGAAGTCACCGCCAATTCCGCTTGCAACAATAAGTGCCTCTTCTGCTACGCCGAGCCCGGCTCCTTCGCCAAAGGCCCGGAACCCAGGCTGGAAGAAATACTCAAAGCCCTCTACCTCGGCCGCAAACAGGGCTGCTGGATAGCCGCCATAATAGGCGGCGAGCCGACCCTCCGCGGCGACATCGATAAAATAGCCTCCTTCGCCCGCAAGGCGGGCTACCTCTGCGTCAAACTCTGCACCAACGGCGCGCGCCTCGCCGACCCCGCCTACGCCGCTGAAATGGCCGCCGCCGGCTTCAACATGTTCGACATCTCCCTGCACGGCCACACCGCCGCCCTGCACGACCGGCTGGTCGGAGTGCCCGGCGCCTTCGACAAGGCCGTGCGCGGAATAGGCAACATCCGCGCCCTGGGCCGCGAGGTAGGGACCAACCAGGTCATCAACGCCCTCAATTACCGCCAGTTCCCCGCTTTCCTCGACTTCGCCTATAACGGCCTCGGCATCAACTATTACAACATCATCTACGGCCATTTCCGCGGCGTGATGGCCCGCAACGAGAAGCTCCTGAAGGTGAAAATATCCGGGACCCTTCCCTTCATTAAAAAAGGCCTCAAGGTCCTTGAGGCTTCCGGAATCCCCGCGCTGAACCGCGTGCTGGTCAATTTTACACCCTGCCTGCTGCCCCGGTATATGAACCTGCTGGCCGACTGGGAGTCCGACACGGCCGGCGGCGACCCGCTGATGCCGGCCGACGGCGTCATAGTCAACATGGCCGAGATGAAAAACGAGCAGAGCGCCAAGACGAAGCGCTGCGCCGGCTGCGCGCTGGATTCCCGCTGCCGCGGCATCGACGCCGAATACCTCGCCATAGCCGGCGGCTCCGAGTTCAGGCCGCTGGCCAAGGTCCCGCGCTCCTTCGCCGTAAAGACCCTTTTCGAGGCGAACAAATGATAAAACCGCGCAACTGCGAAATCATACTCAACTACGACTGCAACGCGAAATGCAAGTTCTGCTACCACCCCGAGTCCGTGCTGAACAAAGTGGCCGAGCGGATGCCCTTCGGGAAAGCCGCCGAAGCCCTGTATAAAGGCCGCCGCGAGAAATGCTGGGTGGCCTACCTGATAGGCGGCGAAATAACCATGCGCGACGACCTGCCGAAGATAGTCCGGCTCGCGCGGTCCATGGGCTACCCCTACGTGCAGGTGATGACCAACGGCCTGAAGCTGGCGGACCCCGCCTACGCGAAAACCCTGGTGGAGGCCGGCGCCAATATTTTCCGCGTCTCCGTGCACGGCCCCGACGCTAAAACGCATGACGCGCTGGTGGGCGTGCCCGGGGCCTTCAAAAAAGTCATGAAGGCCTTCGAGAACCTCACCCGCCTCGGCGCGGAGATCTCCGTCAACCACGCGCTGACCAAACCGAATTACAAAACCCTTGCCGGCCTCCTGAAAATTATCAGCGGGCGTTTCGGCATCGAGGATTTCAACGTTATCTTCCCGCATTACAACGGCATGATGGCCAAGCGTGCCTCCGAGCTGAAGGTCAGCGTCACCCAGGCCGTCCCTTACGTGCGGGAGGCGCTGGAGTACCTCCGGAGCTCAGGCGCGGTCATCGAGGATTCGGTGCTGGTGAATTTCTGCCCGTGCAACCTGCCCGAAGCGGCGCACCTGATGGCCGAGTGGGAGCGCCCCTCCGCCGCGCAGGACGACGAGCCGCTTTTCCACATAGACGGGAAAGAAGAGCGGATCCACGGCCTTAAAGAGCGCCTCTGCCTGAAGAACAAAAGCTGCCGGGACTGCGTTTACGACTCCCGCTGCATGGGCTTCGAGAAATGGTATTCCGATATTTTCGGGCCGGATGAATTCAGGCCGGTGAGGAAAGAGGCCGTTCCCTTCCCGCTGTTCCCGTCGCATAACAGGCTGAAGCGGGCGGAGATCATTTTAAAGAAGATGAAATGAAGTTCAACAAGGAAGTCCTGAAATTCAAGATAGCCGTGACGTCGGGCTGCTGCCTGAGGTGCACGCATTGCTTTATAGACAAGAGCAGGACCGAAACCATCCCGCTCAAGGACGCACTCCGCGCCGTTTACGCCTTCCTGGCTTCCCCGGGCATGATGAAGACGCTGGAGCTCTACGGCGGCGAGCCGCTGATGGAATTCGGGCTGGTGAAAGAGATAATAACCGCAGCCCGGGCCCGGGTTAAAAAACTGGGCAAGCGCCTGGCCGTCTCCGTGGCCAGCAACGGCGTGCTGGCCGGGCCCGAACAGCTGGGCTGGCTGGCGGAGCGCGGCGTAAGGTTCGCCGTCAGCTTCTCCGGCAGCGGCCGCAGCCACGACCTGTCGCGCAAATTTATTTCCGGCAAAGGCTCGCACGCCGCGGTGGCGGGCAGGATCCCGCTTTTCATCTCGACCATGGGCGAGAACCTGCACGTGATACTGTGCGTGCATCCCCGCCGCGCCGGGGCGGCCTATACGGATTTCTTGCGGCTGGTAAAGCTGGGCTTCACCAATATCGGGATAGAATGTGTGCACGGCTTTCCCTGGAAGCTGGCGGATTACGCCGCCTTCGAGGCGGGGATGAGGAAGATGGCCGGGTTCACGCTGGCCCGCGCCGCGGCCGGCAAGCCGGTGGTGCTGGAGCCGCTGCTCGAGTTCTTCCGCGACAAGGAATACTCAGATGCTTTCTGCCCGTTCCTGAGGGACCTGGAACTTTTTCCCGACGGGACGCTTTCCTTCTATCCTTACCCGTTCCTGAGGACCGGCGCCCAGCGGAAAGCCGCGGCCATCGGCACCGCGCGGGATGGCTTAATAGAACGCTTCCGGGATTGCAGGCCCGTAGCCGGCTCCCGGAGCTGCGCCGCCTGCGTCGGCGCCTATTACCGCCTGCCGGGTATGGCGGACGGCAGCCGGGCCCACGCCCTGCGCACGGCCGTCTGCCTGGAAGCCGCGAGGGAATTGATCGCCCGCTCCGCCTCAGAGCCGGCCATGAAAGCTTACCTGAAGCGCCTTATCGGGCTTTTTAAAAAGGGGTATATCTGATGCCGCCCGGGAAGAACAAGCCTTCGGATTTTAATTTCGCCCGCCGGGGCGGCCGGTGCCTGGTCTCCAACGATTTTTCCATGAGCGCCGAAATAAAGGCCGCGGAGCTGCCGGACTTCGCCGCCGGGGTCGCCCTGCCCGCCGCAACCGCGGAGACGCTCTTGTCGCGCGGTTTCTTTCGGGACCGCCTGGATTTCGAGACGCTTATGCCGGGGCATTCCGCCGCCCTGCTGAAGGATTGGACCGGGCCGCACGTGCATATAGTGGCAGTGACGGGCGACTGCGACCACGCCTGCCTCTATTGCGGGGCTTCGGCCTCGGCCGGCGGCCGCCACATGTCCCTGGCTACGGCTAAAAGAACGCTGGATTTTATTTTCAAGGCCGGCGCGAAGGAACTGGTCATAGAATTCCAGGGCGGGGAGCCGCTGCGTAATTTCGGCGTGGTCAAATGCCTGGTGGAGGAAGCCGGCCGCCGCGCCGCCAAAGAGGGCCGCAAGGTCCATTTCTCGATGGTTTCCAACCTGGCCGCCCTGACCCCTGAGAAGCTTGAATACCTGGCCTCCCGCGGCGTGACGCTCTGCACCTCGCTGGACGGCCCCGCGTCCCTCCATGACCGCGCCCGGAAGTTCTCCGGCGGTTCCAGCCATGCCGCCGCCGTGCGGGGCATAGCCCTGGCGACTAAACTCGCGGCGAAAGGTAGAATAGAGCCGCTGAACGCCATCTGCACGGTCACCAGGTTCTCACTGCCGTACCCGGAAAAGATCGTGGACGAATTTTTGAAGCGCGGTATAAAGCGGGTGCAGCTCGGGCCGCTGGAACCGATAGGCCGGGCGGCCGGAAAGGACGGCCTGGCCGTCAGCCCGGAGGAATTCCTGGTTTTCTATTCAAAAGCGCTGGATTACATGCTTAAGCTGAACCGCTCCGGCGTGGAAGTTTACGAGAAGGGCGCGCTGATGTTCATCAAGCACATCGTGAGCGGCGAGCGCCCCCGCTACCAGAACCTGGACCTGCTCTACCGGCTGGCCTACGGGCCGGACGGTTCCGTTTACGGTTCGGACGAGGCCAGGCTGCTGGCCGCCGGGGGGAACGAATTCTTCAGGCTGGGCTCCGTGACCGGCTCTTTCGGCGGGATGGTCTCCTCACCTCTGGGCAGGGCGCTGCTGCTGTCGTGTTTTCCGCGCCTGTCCCAGCCCAGGTGCGCGCGCTGCCCGTATAGCGCCTACTGCCGGGTCTCCCCGGTCTACAACTACGCGGCGCAGGGCAGCTTCTGGGGCGACATGATGACCAGCCAGCGGTGCCGCATTTTCATGGGTGTATTTGATATTATTTTCAATAAGCTGAGCCGGCCCGGCGACAGGAAGCTGCTGGAAAAATGGGCGGAAAAGTATGACTGACGCTTTATGAAACGGATAGACATCAAGATCGGGTTCAACTGCAATAATATGTGCGATTTCTGCGCCCAGGGAGCGAAGCGCTCCATCGCCAAGCGCAAAAGCCTGGCCGAAATAAAGGCGGACCTGGTGCGGGCCAGGAAAACCGGTGTCAGCGCCGTGGTCTTTACCGGCGGCGAGCCCACCATCCATCCCGATCTGCCGGCCGCCGTGCGCGCCGCCCGGGCGCTGGGCTATGAAAGCGTGCAGGTGCAGACCAACGGCCGCCGCTTCGCCTACTACGATTACTGCGCCGAGCTGAAAAAAGCCGGGGTCACCGAGATGGGGCCTTCCCTGCACGGCTCCACGCCCGGGATGCACGAGGGGCTCACCCACGCCAAGGGGAGCTTCAAGGAAGTGGTGCAGGGGATAATGAATTGCAAGAAGCTGGGCATGTTCGTGCTGACCAATTCCGTCATCACCTCCGTCAATTACAAGGACCTGCCGGCGCTGGCGAAGCTGCTGGTTTATCTGAAGGCGGACCAGTTCCAGTTCGCTTTCGTCCACCTGGTGGGCGCGGCCTGGGAAAACCGCAAATGGCTTACGCCTAAGAAGACCGATGTGATGCCGTACCTGAAGAAGGCGCTGGACGTGGGCCTGAAGAAAGGCGTTCCCTGCTACACCGAGGCCATCCCGTTCTGCCTGATGAAGGGCTACGAGGCCTGCGTGGCCGAGCGCGTGATCCCGGAAGGCCCGGTCTCCGACGCGAACCTCTACCTCGAAAGCTACGGGGATTACCGCCGCGACGAGGGTAAGGTCAAGCGCCCCGAATGCCGCCCCTGCAAATGGTTCAAGGTCTGCGAAGGCCCCTGGCGCGAGTACCCGGAGCTCTACGGCTGGGACGAATTCAAACCCTGTATCGCGAAAAAGAAAGCGGGAGGCAAATGAAGAAGTGCGCGGTAATTTACAGCGGCGGCAAGGATTCCCACCTGGCCCTGCTGGAAGCTGCCTCCTCCGGAGCGGAGATCGCCTGCCTTGTAAGTTTCGACGGCGGCGCCAGGCACGAGGAATATTTCAACGACTCCCGGAAGCCGGGGATAGTAGAGGCCCACGCCCGGCTGCTCGGGGTCCCGGCGGTAGTCATAAAGACGGGGCCGGGCTTCAGGGTAAAAGCCCTGTCCCGGAACGTGGCCCTGATGGCGCGCGCGGCCCGCGAAGCCTGCGGGGCGGATACGCTGGTTTCGGGCGTGGCGCGCTGCCGCTGCGGGGGGAAGATAGACTCCTGGCGGAAGGCGGCAGCCAGGGCAGGGTTCGGCCTGGCCGCCCCGGTGATAGGCTTCGACCTGGTCTACGCCGTGCGGCTCTGCCTGAAGCTGGGTGTGCGCGCCCTCATTACGGGCGTTGATTTTAAAAAAGTGGACAGGCGCTGGCTCGGCCGGGAGATGGACGGAGAATTCCTCGCTTATATCACCGCTGAAAAGAAAGCCGGCCGCACCGTAGACGGCAGCGATCTGCAGACGCTGGTGCTGGAGAGCCCGGCCTTCGCCGGACGGGTGATCCCGCTGAAGCTGGCCACGGGGCGGATAGGCGGGCAGGAACAGCTGAAGGTAGAAAAATTCAGGGTAGCCCGCGGCCGCAGGCGCCGCGGCCTGGTGAGTAAAAAATGAAAACCGCACAAAATCCCTCCGAGCCTTTTGATTTTAATTTCGAACAGGACGGCGCCGGTTATATCGTGAGCAGCCCTTTCGGGGCGGCGCTGCGGCTGACCCGGCCGGAATTCATGCTTTTCAGGGCGGGGAAGGTCAAGGAAAACTCACCTCTTTTTCGCAGGCTCGGGACGGCCGGCCTTCTGCGCGGGCGGCTTGATTTCGAGAGCGCGGCCGCGCGGGCCAGGGGGCTCTCGGCCGGGGTTTACGAGGGGCCGGGCCTGCACATACTGGTGCTTACTCTGAAGTGCAACCACGCCTGCGTCTACTGCCGGGCTACCGCCGGCGCGGCGGGGAAGAACACGGACATGAGCCGCGCCACCGCGCTTAAGTCGGTGGACACCGCCTTTTCCTCGCCCAATAAGAAGATCTCGCTGGAGTTCCAGGGCGGCGAAGCCCTGCTGAACTGGCCGGTGCTGGCCGAGACCGTCCTCTACGCGAAAAAACTGAACCTTGAAAAAGGCAAAGACCTCGCGCTCTCCGTAGTTACGAACCTGAGCCTGATGGACGAGGAGAAATTCAGGTTCCTTGTAGCTGAAGGCGTGTCCGTCTGCACCTCCCTGGATGGCCCTGCCGGGCTGCACGACGCCAACCGGCGCTGGTCCGGCGGGTCTTCGCATTCGAAAGCCGTGCACTGGCTTAAAAAATTCGCGGCTGCCGCCGGCAAAGATGGGCGCGCCGACGCGCTGCCTTCCGCGCTGATGACCACCACCCGGCTCTCACTGAAGAACCCGCGCGGCATAGTCGACGAATACCGGGGGCTGGGCCTGGGCGGGATCTTCCTGAGGCCGCTTTCGCCCATAGGCTACGCCGCCGGCGTATGGCCGGACATAGGCTACGGCCCGGAGGAGTTCCTGGGCTTCTACCGCGCCTCCCTCGCCTACATCATGGAAGTGAACGCCGCCGGCGAGAATTTCGTGGAGCGGAACGCCGCGCTGCTGGCCCGCAAGATCCTGCGCGCTGAAGACCCCAGCTTCCTGGACCTGCGCTCGCCGTGCGGCGCGGCCATCGGCCAGCTGGCCTACAATTTCAACGGCGACGTGTACACCTGCGACGAGGGCCGCATGGTGGCCGCCTGCGGCGACGACTTCTTCCGGCTGGGCAATGTGCGCACCGACCGGTTCGAGGAACTGATGACGGCGCCGGCCGCCAGGGTCTGCGCCATGGCCTCCTGCCTGGAAAACCAGCCGTACTGCGCGCGTTGCGCCTTCAAGCCTTTCTGCGGGGTCTGCCCGGTGCATAACTACGCCACTCAGGGCTCGCCGTGGGGGAACATCAGGGTCGGCTCCTGGTGCGCGCTGCAGAAAGGGATGTTCAAGACCGTTTTCGCCCTGCTGGAGAAGAAAAAGACCAGGAAAATAATAGAAGCCTGGCTGCAAAAAGGAAACGCCTCCTGAAAGAGCGAACATGGATAGACAGGATATACAGGATTTTATTTTCCTTTTTTATCCTGTCCATCCTGTTCATCCATGTGAATCTCTAATGAAGAGTCCGCCCGAAGGGCGTTAATTTAATGCTTTATTAATATATGCCCGATATAGCCATTTGGAACAAGTGCAACAACAAGTGCGTCATGTGCACCAACATGGGGTCCTTCGCCCTGCAGGACTCCTCGCAGTACCGCCTTAAAGCCCAGATAGAGAAGCTGGAGCGCTACCTCAAGGGCGAGGGGCGGATATACCTGAAGAACTCCGACCTCGCCGGCTTCGTCAATCTCACGGGGGGAGAACCCACCATCCATCCCGACTTTTTCCAGCTGCTGGCCTATTTCCGCCGCCGCCTGCCGGGCGTGCCCATCACGCTGCTTTCGCACGGCCGGCGGTTCTCCGACAGGAAGTTCGCAGAAAAGTTCTGCCGCGAGGCCAGGCCGCCTTTTTCAGTGGCCATAGCCCTGCACGGCCCCTCGGCGCGCGCCCACGACGCCGTAGCCGGGGTGAGTGGCGCTTTCAGCCAGACCGTGGCCGGGCTTAAAAATCTTTTCGAGCTGGGGAAAGGCCTCAGGGTGGAGATACGCCTGGTGCTGCACAAAAAAAGCCTGCCCTGTTTCCGGAAGACGCTGGAGTTCCTGCTCAGGACTTTCCCGGATACCGGGGCCTACAGCGTGACGGTCATCCATTACGAGATAGAGGGGATGTCGCTTGAAAACCACCCCTCCGTGGGGCTTAAGTTCTCGGCTTCCTCGAAGGTCGTAGACGCCGCCCTGCCGCTTATCAAGCGCTTCGGCGATCTCAGGCTTTACCATTTCCCGCTCTGCCAGGTCAGGCCGGAGCTCAGGCCGCTGTGCCGGGTGACGCTGCCCCCGGAAGACAGGATCTACCCGGCGGCCTGCCGCGGCTGCCGGCTCAGGCGGAAATGCCTCGGCCTGATGCTGGAGTATCACAAGATGTTCGGCGACTCCGAACTTAGGAAACTATGAAGAGCGTATCGCTGATCTTCCTCGCGATCTTCACCGCCTGGGCCGCTTCCGTGGTAAGCCACGACATGGCTACCAGGAAGATCACCCACGCCTCCATAAAGACCGGGCTCAGGCTGTTCGCCGCCGGGCTGGCGGTTTTCCTGCTCTACACCTGGCTCGGCTACGCCGGGCGCGCGCAGAGCTTCATGAACTACAATTTTTACCTCATGCTCGCCATCCATGTTTTCTGGTCGGCGCTGGCCGGGGTGATACTCTGGTACGCGGAGGTGTGGCCCGCGGGCGACGCAAAGTTCTTCATCCTGGTTTCCGCCGCCCTGCCGCTGGCCAACCCTTTCCTGCGCAACTTCCCGCACTACCTTTTTCTGAGCCTGCTGATAAACATCTTCGTGGCGGCCGCGCTGTGGATACTCGGCAGCTTCATAGCCACCGGGTTCTATTCCGCCTCTCCCGCGGATTTCTTCGCGGAGGTCTGGGGCGACATAAAAAAGCGCATGGCCGTCCTGAACTCCGGAAAAAATAAATTTACCGCGGCCGCCTGCCTGGTCAACATGGGCTTTCTCTTCCTGCTGCAGCAGGTCTTCGCGATGGAGGTCCACGGCTTCCTCGGCCGGTTCTTCAGCCGGGTCGACATACTGTTCTTCTTCCTGTTCATGCTGTGGGACAAGATAGGGCGGGTGTTCAGCAGCCGGCGCTGGGCCTACATAAGCGCCGCCTGCTACGCGCTTTATTTCATAGGCGGTTACTTCTACTTCCCGGAGCATCTGTGGCTGCTGGCCGGCGGAGCCCTCCGGAACGTTTTCAGGTTCACCCTGCTGCTTTTCTTCGGCCGCTTCATGCTGGAGTTCCTGATGGAGAAAAAAGACATGTATTACCTCACGGCCCGCGAGCTTGAGCCGGGGGTGATGCTGTCAGTGAAGGCCGCGCGCACGCTGAAAGACAACCCGGCTTTCGAGGGCGCCTTCGACGATTGTTTCAAGGACGGCCTTACCGCTGAGCAGGTAGGGGAGCTGAAGATCTGGCTGGCCAAGCTGAACATGCCCGACTCAAAGGTGGAGGTGGTGCGCGGCAGGCCCTTCGCGCTGTGGATCTTTGCGGGAGCCGTGATCTCGCTGGTGCTGGACCGCAACCTGGTAGGCCTTTTGAAATAATTTATGAACCGGTTCGCCGCATGAAAGATCGAACATGGATATACAGGATGGACAGGATCTGTGCTTTCCTTTTTTATCCTGTCTATCCTGTTCATCGATGTGAATAATTAAAAGTAATGAAAGAATCCCGCAAAAAACTTAAAATAGTCATTTTCACCGGCTACGCCTGCAATAACAACTGCGCCTTCTGTATAGACGCCGATAAGCGCGGCCTGCCCCAGAAAAGCACGGCGGAACTGCTGGGCGAAGTCCTGCTCGCCAAAAACAAGGGCGCCGACATCCTCGAGATAATCGGCGGCGAAGCCACCATCCGCCCCGATTTTACCCGCGTGGCAGCGGCGGCGAAAAAGCTCGGCATAGCCGAGGTGGCCTGCGCCACGAACGGGCGCGTCTTCGCCGATATGGCGGCGGCGAAAAGGATAGTCGCCTCCGGCATAGATTCGCTGATCTTCTCGGTGCACGGCCCGGACGCGCGCACTCACGACGGGCTCACCCGCGCCGCCGGCAGTTTCAGCCAGCTTAAAAAAGGGCTGAAAAACCTGAGGGCGCTCGGATTCAGGAAGATCAACGGCAACACCACCGTGGTAAAACAGAACATGGCCTCCCTGCCGCGCC
>JAUSCK010000128.1 GCA_030651035.1 Elusimicrobiota bacterium | reverse complement strand
AGCGCGGCCACGGTGTGGCCGATAGCGCGCCCGCCGGGCCCACACCCCGCCCGCCCCGAACCCGACCAGGGATTTAAGCGGAAAGGTCAAAAGTAAAGACCTGACCCCATAAAAGTGACCCCATAAAAGAAAACCCTGGCTGCCTCTTGCGGGGCAGCCAGGGTTGGCAAAAGCAAGCTGTTGGCTACGCGTGGGTCAGAGTTTTATCTCTACTTCCACGCCGCTGGGGAGGTCGAGCTTCATCAGCTCGTCCACCGTTTTTTGGGTCGGGCTGATCAGCTCGATGAGGCGCTTGTGTATGCGCATCTCGAACTGCTCGCGGGACTTCTTGTCCACGTGGACCGAGCGGTTCACGGTGTACTTGCGGATGCGGGTCGGCAGAAGCACCGGGCCGGCGATAAGCGCGCCAGTGCGCTTAGCCGTCTCGATGATCTTCACGGTCGACTGGTCGATCAGCCTGTAGTCGTAGGAGTTCAGGCGGATGCGGATCCGCTGCTGCGGGGCCGGTTTGGCCTCTTCATTTTTTTTATCAGCCATATTATTCTATTATCTCCGCCACAACCCCGGCGCCCACGGTGTGGCCGCCTTCGCGGATAGCGAAGCGGAGGCCCTTTTCCATGGCGATAGGCGTTATAAGCTCGATGACCACCTCGGCGTGGTCGCCGGGCATGATCATTTCCACACCGGGCTTAAGCTCTACTGAACCGGTCACGTCCGTGGTCCGGAAGTAGAACTGGGGCTTGTAGCCCTTGAAGAACGGCGTATGACGGCCGCCCTCTTCCTTGGTCAGGATGTAGGCCTCGCCGCGGAACTTCTTGTGCGGCGTGCAGCTCTTGGGAGCCGCTATGACCTGCCCGCGCTCGACGTTCTCCTTGTCGATACCGCGCAGCAGGATACCCACGTTGTCGCCGGCCATGGCCACGTCAAGAAGCTTGCGGAACATTTCCAAGCCGGTCGCAACCGACTGCTGGGTGTCCTTCAGGCCGACGATCTCAACGGGGTCGCCCACGTGGATCTGGCCGCGCTCGATGCGGCCCGTGGCCACCGTGCCGCGGCCGGTGATCGAGAACACGTCTTCTACGGCCATAAGGAACGGCTTGTCGATCTCGCGCTTCGGCTCCGGGATAGCAGTATCAAGGGCTTCCAGCAGCTTGGTGATGGCGGGCACGCCGTAAGGACCCGTGTCGCCTTCCATGGCTTTCATGGAGGAGCCGCGGATGATGGGGGTCGTGTCGCCGGGGAATTCGTACTTGTTCAGCAGGTCCCTGACTTCCACCTCTACGAGTTCGAGAAGTTCGGAATCGTCCACGAGGTCGCATTTGTTAAGGAACACGACGAGATGCGGGACGTTCACCTGGCGGGCGAGCAGCACGTGCTCCTTGGTCTGCGGCATGGGGCCGTCGGCCGCGGAGACCACGAGGATCGCTCCGTCCATCTGAGCGGCGCCGGTGATCATGTTCTTGATGTAGTCGGCGTGGCCCGGGCAGTCGATGTGCGCGTAATGGCGCTTGGCGGTTTCGTACTCGACGTGGGACACGGCGATGGTCACCGTCTTCGAGTCGTCGCGGACCGTGCCGCCCTTCGTTATTTCAGCGTAGGACATCGTCTTCGCCAGACCGACCGCGGACTGGACCTTCACCAAAGCCGCGGTCAGAGTGGATTTGCCGTGGTCTACGTGGCCGATGGTGCCTACGTTTACGTGGGGCTTGGTTCTGTCAAACTTTGCTTTTGCCATTTTCTGCTCCTTAATTAGCTTGCTTTAAAATCCGCCGGGTTTGCCGCCCGGCGAAATCGGTTTACTTCGCCGCTTCGGCAGCCGCGCTGCGCGTCTCTACGACGCTCTTTGCGATAGCGGCGGGGACTTCCTCGTAGTGGCTGGGCTCCAGGTTGAAGCTGGCGCGGCCCTGCGAGATGGACCTGACTATAGTGGCGTAGCCGAACATCTCGGACAGCGGCACGGTGCCGCGTACGAAGCGCGCGTTGCCGCGGCTGCCCATCTCGTTGATCTTGGCGCGCCTGCTGCTCAGGTCGCCTATGACGTCGCCCATGTTGGCTTCCGGGGTGAGCACCTCCACCTTCATGATGGGTTCCATCAGGTAGGCGCCGGCCTTGCGGCAGGCGTCTTTGAACGCCATGGCGCCCGCTATCTTGAAAGCTATTTCAGAGGAGTCCACGTCGTGGAACGAGCCGTCGAACAGCGTCACCTTTATGTCCACCACGGGGAATCCGGCCAGCACGCCTGAGTCCAGCGCCTCGCGGCAGCCCTTCTCGACGGCGGGGATAAATTCCTTGGGGATGCGGCCCTGCTTGATGTCGTCCACGAATTCGAAGCCCTTGTTCATGGACTGCGGCTCCACCTTGAGCCACACATGGCCGTACTGGCCGCGGCCGCCGGACTGGCGGATGAACTTGCCTTCCTGCTCGACGGTCTTCTTGATGGTTTCACGGAACGCGACCTGCGGGCGGCCCACATTGGCCTGCACGCTGAACTCGCGCTTCAGACGGTCCACGATGATGTCCAGATGGAGTTCGCCCATACCCGAGATGATGGTCTGGCCCGTCTCCTCGTCCGTCTTGATGCGGAAAGTCTGGTCCTCTTCGGCGAGGCGGCCCATCGCTATGCCCATCTTCTGCTCGTCCTCTTTGGACTTGGGCTCGATGGAGATCGAGATGACCGGCTCGGGGAAGTTGATGCCCTCGAGAATGATAGGGTGATCGGGATCGCAGATGGTTTCGCCCACGGTGGCGCTCTTTATGGCAACGGTGGCGGCGATGTCGCCGGCGCCGATCTCCTTGATCTCTTCGCGCTTGTTAGCGTGCATCCTGAGGATGCGGCCGATGCGCTCCTGGGTCTTCTTGCGGCCGAAGTACACGGTGTCTCCGGGCTTGAGGGTGCCGGAATACACGCGGAAGAAAGTCAGCTTGCCCACGAAGGGGTCGGTCTGGATCTTGAACAGCAGGGCGCAGAAAGGCTCCTTGGCGTCGGCTTTGCGCTCCACTTCCTCGCCGGTATTGCCGTCAGTGCCTTTAATGGCCGGCACGTCGAGCGGGGAGGGCAGGAAGTCTATGATGGCGTCCAGCATGGGCTGCACGCCCTTGTTCTTATAGGACGAGCCGCACAGCACGGGGAAGAATTTATTGGAGAGGGTCCCGATGCGGATAGCCTTCTTCAACTGGTCCTCGGTGAAATTATGATCGCCGGCCAGGAACTTCTCCATGATCTTCTCGTCGAAGTCCGACAGCTTTTCCACAAGGTTGTCGCGGAACTTCTTAGAGAGCTCCGCCATATCGGCGGGGATCTCCACTTCGTCGAAGTGCGCGCCCAGGTCGTCGCCGGTCCAGATCAGGGCCTTCATCTTTACCAGGTCCACCAGGCCTTTAAAAGTCTCGGTAACGCCGATGGGGAGCTGTATGGGAACGGCGTTCGCGCCGAGCTTCTCGATGAGGGAATCGACGCACATATAATAGTCCGCGCCTATGCGGTCCATCTTGTTGATGTAGGCCACGCGGGGAACGTTGTATTTGTCCGCCTGGCGCCACACCGTCTCGGACTGGGGCTCCACGCCCTGCACGCCGTCGAACACGGTTACCGCGCCGTCGAGCACGCGCAGCGAGCGCTCCACTTCGGCGGTGAAGTCCACGTGGCCGGGGGTGTCGATGATATTCACAGTGTGATCGCGCCACTCCGTGGAGATGGCGGCCGCGGTGATGGTTATGCCGCGCTCCCGCTCCTGGGGCATCCAGTCGGTGGTGGTATTGCCGTCGTGCACTTCGCCTATCTTGTGGGACTTGCCGGTGTAATAGAGGATGCGCTCGGTGGTAGTCGTTTTGCCCGCGTCGATGTGGGCGATGATGCCGGTGTTGCGGACTTTGTGGAGGTCGAATTCTGCCATAGTTCCCTTAAAAACCCTTATAATTGCAGGCCGGCAGGGCGGCGGTGAAGCTGCCCGGCCGGCTGACTGACTTGATTTTACCAGCGGTAATGCGCGAACGCCCTGTTGGCTTCCGCCATCCTGTGGGTATCCTCGCGCTTCTTGAAGGCGGCGCCCTCTTTCTTGTAGGCGAGAAGGATCTCTTCGGCCAGGTGCTCGGCCATCGGGCGGCCCTTGCGGTCGCGCGCGGCGCCCAATATCCAGCGCATCGCCAGCGTAGTGCTGCGGGCCGGCCTCACTTCTATGGGCACCTGGTAGTTGGCTCCGCCTACGCGGCGGGCCTTGACCTCGAGCATGGGGCGGATGGTCTCGATGGCCTTGGTGAAGATTATCAAAGGGTCTTCCTTGGTCTTTTCCTTGATTATCTCAAGGGCGTCGTAGACGATCCGCTCGCCCACCACTTTCTTGCCCTGGAAATTCATCCTGTTGATGAGCTTCGACACAAGCACGGAATTAAACTTGAAATCCGGCGGCGGAGCTTCCCTTCTTTCGCGGGGTTTTAAACCTTTTCTTGGCATAGTATGTTCCTTTTCCTGATTATTTCTTGGAAGCTTCGTGGCCCTTCCTGCCGGGAAGCTTGACGCCTTTAGGGCGCTTCGTTCCGTAGCACGAGCGGCTCTGCAGCCTGCCTTCCACGCCGGCCGCGTCGAGCGCGCCGCGTATGATATGATAGCGGACGCCGGGCAGGTCTTTCACTCGGCCTCCGCGCACCATCACTATGGAGTGTTCCTGCAGGTTGTGGCCGACGCCGGGGATATAGGCGGTGACCTCGTGCTTGGAAGTAAGCTTCACGCGGGCGACCTTGCGGAGCGCCGAGTTGGGCTTCTTCGGGGTGGTGGTATACACCCGGGTGCAGACGCCGCGGCGCTGCGGGCATGACATGAGCGCGGGAGCCTTGCTGGACTTTTTCAGCATGTTCCGGCCGTACCGGATAAGTTGGTTGATTGTTGCCATAATTTACGTAGTAAGCGATCAGCGGGCGGCCGCCAGATCACTCCTCCTTATTCTTCGCTTTCGCTTCCTCTTTCTCTTCCTCTTCGTCGGCCAGCTTTCGCGTGGCAAAACCGCTGCCCGCGGGCACCAAATGTCCTATTATAACATTTTCCTTGAGACCTTTCAAATTATCGATCTTGTTGGTGGTAGCCGCGTCGGTCAGCACGCGGGTGGTCTCCTGGAAACTGGCGGCCGAGATGAACGATTCCGAGGCCAGCGAAGCCTTGGAAATACCCAGCAGGACGGGCTCGCCCTGCGCGGGGTCGTGCCCGCTCACGGACGCTTCCGCGTTCTCCGCCTTGAAACCCGCCTTGTGGACGATCTCGCCCTTGAGGAGCGAAGTCCCGCCCGGCTCGGTGATCTTGATGTTGGACAGCATCTGGCGCACTATGATCTCTATGTACTTGTCGTTGATGTTCACGCCCTGAAGCCTGTACACTTCCTGGATGGCGTCCACGATGTAGTTCTGCACTTCCTTCACGCCCTTTACGGACAGGAGGTCGTGCATGTCCACGGCGCCGTCGGTCAGCGCCTCGCCCACGGCCACGCGGTCGCCTTCGTAGACTACCAGGTGCTTGCCGTAGGGGATGGAGTTGGCCTCAACCTGGCCGGTTTCCTCGTTCTTCACGGAAACCTCAACCAGGCCCTTGGCGGTGGTCCCGAGGGATACCAGGCCTTCGATCTTGGTGATGATGGCGGCGTTCTTGGGCCTGCGCACCTCGAACAGTTCCGCCACGCGCGGCAGGCCGCCCGTGATGTCCTTGGTCTTGGCGGTGTCGCGGTGGATCTTGGCTACGATGTCGCCCTTCTTCACGTCTTCGCCCTGCTCGACAATGATGACGGTGTCGGTGGGCAGGGTATGCGAACCCACCATCTGGCTGCCGTGCTCCACGACTATGCGCGGGTTGCGCTTGGTGCCGCGGTGCTCGATGATCTTGCGCTCGATGATGCCGGTGACCTTGTTGCGCTCCTCGTGGAGCGTGACGCCTTCCTTGATGTCGAGGTACTTGGCCTTACCGTCGTGCTCGGTGATTATCGGCACGGTATGCGGGTCCCAGTCGGCTATCAGGTCGCCCGCTTTAAGGCTGGCCTTGTCGGAGATGTGCACGTGCGCGCCGTAGCTGATCTTAAGGTCTTCCGGAGGGAACTTCTTGGCGTCGCCGTATTTTATGTGGATGATGGCGCCGCGGGAGATCACGACGTACTGCCCGTCGCGGTTCTTCACGGTCCTGACGTCCCTGAACTCCGCCTTGCCGTCCGCCTTGGCCTTGGATTCGAACTTCTCCAGCACGCGGGACGCGGTGCCGCCGATGTGGAACGTCCGCAGGGTCAGCTGCGTGCCGGGTTCGCCGATGGACTGGGCGGCTATGATGCCGACGGCCTCGCCGGTCTCCACCTTGTAGCCGGTGGCCAGGTTCTGCCCGTAGCAGGTGGCGCAGATGCCGGTCTCGGCCTCGCAGGTGAGGACGGAGCGGGTGAACACGGACTCAACCTTGGCCTTCTCTATCTCCTTGGCCTGCACGGGGGTGACCATTTCGCCGCGCTTGACAATTGTATGGCTCTTGCCTTCGGCGTCGGTGAACTTCACGTCTTCCAGCACCACGCGGCCGGTTATCCTGTCGGTAAGGGGCTCTATAACGTCTTCGCCGCTGACCAGCGCCTTCAGCTCCACTCCGTTTATGGTTCCGCAGTCCTGGCTGGTGATGACCACGTTGTGGGCCACGTCCACCAGGCGGCGCGTGAGGTAGCCGGCGTCGGCCGTTTTCAGGGCGGTGTCAGAAAGACCTTTGCGTCCGCCGTGCGTCGAGATGAAGTATTCCAGCACGGTAAGACCCTCGCGGAAGTTGGACAGAATGGGGTTTTCGATAATTTCACCCACGCCGCCGGTCAGCTTCTTCTGGGGCTTAGCCATAAGACCGCGCATGCCGGCTAGCTGCTTGACCTGCTGGCGGTTGCCGCGGGCGCCCGAGTCGGCCATCATGAAGATGGAATTGAAGCGGGGCTCGTCCTTGCTGTGGACCTTCTTCTCCTGCTTCTGCATTTCATCGAACATCATGTCGGCGACCTTGTCGCTGACGTGCGTCCAGATGTCTATGATCTTGTTGTAGCGCTCGTTCTCGGTGATGATGCCGTCTTTGGCCTGGCCTTCGATGTCGCGCACTTGCTTCTGCGCGCCGGTGATCAGGCCGGCTTTCTTTTCGGGCACGACCATGTCGGCGATGGAGATGCTCAGGCCGGACAGCGTGCAGTAATGGAAGCCGAGGTTCATCATCCGGTCCAGCAGCAGCACCGTCTCGTGATGTCCCACTTCAGGGTTCTTGTAGCACTCGTCCACCATGTTCGAGAGGTCTTTCTTGCTGATGACCTTGTTGTACCGCTTCTGGTCCAGGTTCTTCGGAAGGATGTCCAGGAAGATGAGCCGGCCCACGGTGACGTAGTCTTTCCAGTCGGCGGGCTTCATCCAGGTCTTGGCTTTCTTGTCGTAGTCGACCGACTCCTGGGTGGTATCGTTAATGGTGCGCACCTTGATCTTGGCGTGCAGGTCCACGATGCCGTGCTGGTTGGCGGTCAGGGCCTCTTCCTTGTCGTTGAAGAACTTCCCCTCCCCGTCCTCTCCCAGCTTTATCTTGGTGATGTAGTTGATTCCCAGCACCATGTCGTGCGAGGGGTTGGCTATCGGGCGGCCGGAGGCCGGCGACAGGATATTGTTGGTGGCCATCATCAGCATGCGCGCTTCCATCTGCGCTTCCTGCGATATGGGCACGTGCACGGCCATCTGGTCGCCGTCGAAGTCGGCGTTGAAGGCGGCGCAGGTGAGCGGGTGCAGCTGGATGGCGAGACCCTCGATGAGGACGGGCTCGAAAGCCTGGATGCCGAGGCGGTGCAGCGTGGGCGCGCGGTTGAGCATCACGGGATGCTTCCTGGTGACGCGCTCCAGGATGTCCCAGATCTCGTTGTCGGCGTGCTCCATCTTCTTCTTGGCTACTTTAAGGGTAATGTTCTCTTTCTTGATGAGCTCGGCCAGCACGAACGGCTTGAACAGCTCGAGCGCCATTTCCTTGGGCAGGCCGCACTGGTTCAGCTTGAGGTGGGGGCCGACCACGATGACGGAGCGGCCGGAATAGTCCACGCGCTTACCCAGCAGGTTCTGCCTAAAGCGGCCCTGTTTACCCTTTAGGATGTCCGATATGGATTTTAGCGGCCTATTGGCCGCTCCGAGGACGACTTTACCGCGGGCGCCGTTCTCGATGAGCGCGTCCACAGCTTCCTGCAGCAGGCGCTTCTCGTTGTAGATCATGACCTGCGGGGCGCGCAGGGCCTCGATGTGCTTGAGGCGGTTGTTGCGGTTGATGATCCTTCTGTAAAGGTCGTTGAGGTCGGAGGTGGCGAAGCGGCCGCCTTCCAGGGGCACGAGGGGGCGCAGGTCCGGCGGCAGCACGGGCAGCACGGTCATGATCATCCACTCGGGGCGGTTGTTGCTGGCCTGAAAACCTTCGAGTATCTTGAGGCGCTTGATAGCCTTGGAGCGGTCCGCGTCGTTCTTTATGGCGGCCAGCTCCTTCTGCAGGCGGTCTATCTCCACCTTCATGTCGATGTTCTCGAGGAGGTGCTGGATGGCGTTGGCGCCGATGCCCACCTTTATCTTGGAATATTTTTTCTTTACTTCGTTCAGCTGCGTCTCGGTGAACACCTCGCCGCGCTTGTACTCCACGCGGCCGGTCACGGGGTCCTTGGTGTCGTCGAGCACGACGTAGGCGGCGTAGTACACGACCTTCTCCAGGTCGGTGGGGCGCATGTCTAAAATTATTCCGATGCGGGACGGGCTCTTCCTGAGGAACCAGATGTGGGCCACGGGGCAGGCCAGGTCGATGTGGCCCATGCGCTCGCGGCGCACCTTGGCCTCGGTGACTTCCACTCCGCAGCGGTCGCAGACCACGCCTTTGAACTTCACCCAGCGGTACTTGCCGCAGGCGCACTCGTAGTCCTTGGAGGGTCCGAAGATCCTTTCGCACAGCAGGCCGTCGCGCTCGGGCTTGAGCGTGCGGTAATTGATGGTCTCGGGCTTCTTAACTTCGCCGAAGGACCAGGCGCGTATCTTGTTGGGGCTCGCAAGCCCTATCTTGATGCCGTTAAAGGCGCCGTAATTCAGTTCCTTGGCTTTCTTCCTGGTCTTCCCCGCGTTGAACAAATTCCTGGCTTCCGAGATCATATCCATAGTGTATTCTCCGGTTGCTTTTCTCTGCTTGCTTTTCGCCGCTCTGCGGTTCCGGGGCCGGGCCTTAAACCCAGGCCCCCGGTTCCGCTATTGTATTTCCCTGATTTTCGATTCCCGATTCTCGATCCTCGATTCCCGATCACTTCTCGGCTTTAACCGCCGGCTTCTTCCTCGGGGCCGCGGCCGACTTCTCAGCCAATTCCTCGGGCCGTGAGGCGCCGGGGCGGTCGGTATTAAGCAGGTCCACTTCCAGCGCCAGGGCCTGCAGCTCCTTCACCAGCACCTTGAAGGATTCGGGCACGCCGGGCTGGGGAGGGAAGTCGCCTTTTATGATGGCTTCGTACATCTTGGTGCGGCCGGTGAAGTCGTCGGACTTCACTGTCAGCATTTCCTGCAGCGTGTAAGCCGCGCCGTAGCCTTCGAGCGCCCACACTTCCATTTCGCCGAAGCGCTGGCCGCCGAACAGGGCTTTGCCGCCCAGCGGCTGCCTGGTGATGAGGGAGTATGGTCCCGTTGACCGGGCGTGTACTTTGTCTTCCACCAGGTGGATCAGCTTCAGTATGTAGAGGTAGCCGATAGTGACCTTCTCGTGGAAGGCCTCGCCGGTGCGGCCGTCGTACAGCTTTATGCGGCAGTAGTCGTCCGGCAGGTATTCCTCGGGCACGCCTTTGGCCTTGAGGTGGTCCTTGGCCAGCTGCACCATCTGTATGACGCCGGGCTTCTCGGCGCTGGGGTTCTTTTCCACGTCTTTAAGCACGTCGTCTATGGTGATATCACCGCGCTTCTTGCCGTGCTTCTTGTCCCAGTACTTCCAATATTCCTTATTGTCCTCGGCCGCGCTGTCGAACACGGGGCAGTACATCTGCGTGTCCAGCTGCTTGCCGGCCCAGCCCAGCATGGTCTCCAGGATCTGGCCGATGTTCATGCGGGAGGGCACGCCCAGCGGGGACAGCACCACGTCCACCGGGGTACCGTCGGGCATATACGGCATGTCTTCGCGGGGCAGGATGCGGGCCACGACGCCCTTGTTGCCGTGCCGGCCGGAAAGTTTGTCTCCGACCTGCAGGCGGCGCTTCAGGGCTATGTGCACGCGCACCACTTTATTGACGGTGACGGGCAGCTCGCCGGAGGATTTCAGCATTTCCTTCTCGCGGGCGTACTTGTCCTTGATCTTTTTCTCCATCTGCTTGCAGAACTCTTCGGTGTCGGAGCCCTTCTTGGACGTTTCCTTGCGGAACTCCCTGAGGGCGTCGAGGTTCATGTTCATTTCGACGTCGATCTCTTTCTTGCGGCGGTCTTCCTCGGGACGGGTCAGCTTCTCGCGGCGCACGAACACGCGGGCGCCGATGATCTTGCCGTACACGCCGGGGGGCACGCGCATGGAGGTGTCGGTCACGTCCTCGGCCTTCTTGCCGAAGATGACCTTCAGCAGGCGCTCCTCTGGGGAGAGCTGCTGCTCGCCCTTCGGGGACACTTTGCAGACCAGGATGTCGCCGGGGCGCACCATCGTGGACGGGATAACCACGCCGTCGTTGTCGATGTGCTCCAGCGCGTCGGTGCCGACGTTCGGGATGTCGCGGGTGATCTCTTCGGGGCCCAGCTTGGTGTCGCGGGCCTCGACTTCAAACTCCTCGATGAAGACCGAGGTGAGCTCGTCGTTCTCGACCACCTTCTCGGAGACCAGGATGGCATCTTCGTAGTTGAAGCCTTCCCAGCTCATGAAGGCCACCAGCAGGTTCTTGCCCAGCGCGAGCTGGCCTTTGCTGGTGGCGGGACCGTCGGCTATAATGTCGCCTTTCTTTATCTCGTCGCCGCTCTGCACGGTGGGCACCTGGTTCACGCAGGTGTCCTGGTTGGAGCGGCGGTACTTGATGAGGTGGTAAATGTCCGGCTCTTTCGAGTGCTCCGGCTTTATGGCGATCATGTCCGCGGAGGCGTAGATGACCTTGCCGGAGGTGCGCGCGGCGACGCAGGCGCGGGAGTCGCGGGCGATGGCCGGCTCCATGCCTGTCCCTACGAGCGGGGCCTCGGTGACTAGCAGCGGCACTGCCTGCCTCATCATGTTCGAACCCATCAGGGCGCGGTTGGCGTCGTCGTGTTCCAGGAACGGCACCAGCGCGGCGGAGATGGACACCACCTGCATCGGGGACACGTCCATGTAGGTGACGTCGCTTGAATCCTTGAATTCGTACTCGTCCTTGATGCGGCCGTACACCTGGTCGGTCGAGAGCTTGCCGTTCTCCATCGGGGTGTTGGCCTGGCCTACGAAGATGTCGTCTTCGATGTAGGCCGTGACGTATTCGGTCTCGTCGGTCACTTTCTTATTGGAGATCTTCCGGTAGGGCGTCTCGATGAGGCCGTACTGGTTCACCTTGGCGTAGGCGGCCAGGGAGACGATGAGGCCGATGTTCGGGCCTTCCGGGGTCTCGATGGGGCAGACGCGGCCGTAATGCGTGTAGTGCACGTCGCGGACTTCGAAGCCGGCGCGCTTCCTGTTAAGACCGCCCGGTCCAAGGGCCGACAGGCGGCGCTTGTGGGTCAGCTCGGCCAGCGGGTTGATCTGGTCCATGAACTGCGACAGCTGGCTGGTGCCGAAGAACTTCCTCATGATGGCCACCACGGGGGCGGCGTTCACGAGGGTCCTCGGGGTGATGGTCTTGTCTTCCTTGCTCATCCGGTCGCGGACGTTGCGGGCTATCTGCACGAGCGCGACGCGGATCTGGTTCTCCAGCAGTTCGCCGATGGAGCGGACGCGGCGGTTGCCGAGGTGGTCGATGTCGTCCACTTTGTATTCGAATTTCTGGCCCTGGTAGTCGTAGCCCGGCGCGCCGGAGTTCAGCGCCATCAGGTACCTTATCGTGACTACGATGTCTTCCAGGTTTATGTTGCGCAGCTTGTCGCCCGGCACTTTGAAGCGCTTGCACTCCCGCGCGAGCTCCTCGTACACGGGGCGCAGCTTGCGCATGGCCTTGTAGCGGCCGACTATCGAGAAGTCGTAGCGGCGCAGGCTCTTGAACATTATATTGTCGAGGTATTCCTCGGCCTGTTCCTTCACGATGAAGTCCTGGCCGCGCATCTTCTTGTAAATTTCGTAGCGCGCGTCGGAGGCGGTCTTGGGCTGGTTCTTGGCTTCCAGCGCCAGGATGATGCCGGGATTGTCTTCCTTGGGGTTGCCCTTTATCAGGCGCACCTTGGAGACTTTGCGGTCCACCATCACCTTCAGGGCTTTTTCGTCGAGCGGGATGGCGGCTTTTTCTTCCAGGTTCCAGATGACCTCGCCGGAGGACTTGTCCACGATGTCCTCGATGGCGTACTTGCCGATGAGGTTGGCGGCGTTCTCCTGGTTCACGGGCACTTCCACGCTCTGGTAGAAGGCCTGCAGGATCTCGGCGTTGGTCTCTATGCCGGCGGCCTTCACGAAGGTGGTGGCCAGGATCTTTTTCTTGCGGTCCAGGCGGACCCAAAGCACGTTGTCGGTGTCGAATTCGAATTCGACCCAGGCGCCGCGGTACGGTATGATGCGGGCGTAGAAGAGGGATTTGCCGAGGACGGACTGCTTCTTTTCCTCGTCCTCCTCGAAGATGATGCCGGGCGAGCGGTGCAGCTGGCTGACAACGATGCGCTCGGCGCCGTTGAAGATGAACGAGCCGGTTTCGGTCATGATGGGCAGCTCGCACAGGGTCACGTCCTGGTCGATCATGTGCTTGAGCTTGCCGCTGTCCTGTTTGAGGCTGAGCGACAGGAAGGCCTTGAGCGGGGTGGAGTAGCTGCCGCCGCGCGAGAGGGCCTCTTCGGGGCCCTGGTACTTCGGGGTGCCGAGCTCGTACCTGAGGAAATCCATCACCATCGTGCCGTCGGCGGATTCGATGGGGAACACGTCCACGAAGGAGGCCTGGAGGCCCTGGATCTTGCGGTTCTCGGGTTTTTCGTCGAGCTGGAGGAACCATTCGAACGACTGCTTCTGCATGTCAAGGAGGTCCGGTACTTTGAGAATCTGGCCGATCTTGGAGAAGTTAAGCTTTTTCATCAAGTCACCTCTTTAGTAGGACGGGATAGCCGAATAGCAGACCATCCCTCCTGCCATTGGCAGAAGGGATAAGTCTAGCTCGCTTATTTAACCGCGTATAAGCTTGTTTTATTCACACGACTTTTACTGGGCGCCGGCGCTGCCGGCTTACGACACCCCCGCGCGGTATCCGCGCGGGAGCCTTACGGCATGTTTATTTAAGTTCCACAACGCCACCGGCATCGGTGAGCTTCTTGTTCATCTCGTCGGCGGTCTTCTTGTCCACGCCCTCTTTCACGTTCTTGGGGGCGCC
>JAUSCK010000111.1 GCA_030651035.1 Elusimicrobiota bacterium | reverse complement strand
CCGCAACAGCCCTGCCCCACCCCTGCGCGGCCGCGCGCCCCCCTTACCGCCTGCGGCGGTAAGGCCCGCGCCAACAACCGCGGCCTTGCGGGAATAAGATTTTAAAAGCTGTATAATAACTGAGTTAGGGAACAAAAAGCTAGACTCTTTTCTCGGAGAAATATATATGCCTGATCCTCTTCCCATCGGAAAGACTATTGGAATTCGCGAATGCGGTTATGATGAAGTCTGGCTTCAGGACCAGATTGTTGCAAATCCATCTTGTTTAAAACTTGGCGACCTCGAGGTTATATCTAGGGAGAAACGCCAATCAAGTGGCGGTCGTCTAGATATTTTATTAAAAGACCCGGAAGATGACTCCATGTACGAAGTAGAAGTTATGCTTGGGGAGACAGATGAAACGCATATTATCAGGACCATTGAATATTGGGCGAGAGAAAAGCGAAGGTGGCCGCAACGCCAACATTCTCCTGTCTTAGTTGCCGAAACCATTACGCGCCGTTTCTTTGATGTTATTCAAGTTATGAGCAATGCAATCCCAATGATTGCTGTTCAGGCCAGTATTGAAGAGGCAGGAAATCAGCGCATCTTAACCTTTCATAAGATTCTCGATGTCTATGAGGAGCCGGAGGATAGTGAGTTGGCTGATTATGAAAAACATGACGAGGCGTATTGGGTTGAGAAGGCTGCCTGGACAAATGAGATCTCCAAGGTACTCCTGGGAATCGTGTCTCCTGTGTTGAAGACGGCGGAATTGAACTACGTCAAGAATTACATTTCTATCGCTGTTAACGGGAATAATTATTTATGGTTTCACAAGCGCGCCAGTGATAAATCTCTCTTAAGCTTTTGGGTCGGAGAGCGACTTATTGACACAACAAAGTCTTTATTGGATGCTGAAGGCGTCCCGTACTCCGTAAAGAAGAACCATTCCTTCCGTGTGACTACTGATAAGAAGGTGCTTGAAGAAAAAGCAGATCTGTTCCGGAAGATCGCAGATGTTGTACAAAAAGCTTGGGCTGGGGAGGGCGCTTAGCCCGACATCACATTCATTTATTTTGTTCCTAGTGACGCGAAAGCTACCATCTGCGTCACTGGGGAGGGTAGGGTGAGGTGAGCAAAGAGACCACACAGTACTGTTACTTTAGTCGCTTATAATTCACCTTATGTGGGAAAAATGCTGGTTTTAAGGATAACTCGAATGATTGTAATAATTATGTTTGCCATACTCTTTACTCCAATGCTTGTGAAGGCTGCCCCCCCACCCAATGTTAAACAGCAGACCCTGCAGGCAGAGTCCGCTAAAAAACCCAATGCTTATAGACCAATCGCTAATGAGCTGCTTGAAAACTGTGAAGGTGCTGATAAAAAAATAGCTGTGGCCGGGTTTTCATATTCAGATGGGCGAGACTCCAGGGACGGTGGCGTTGTCGCAGAAAGAATAACCACCGAGCTTGTGAAATTAAAAAAGATTAAGATAATTGAGCGCAAAGAGATAGAAAAGGTGTTTGAAGAATTAAAACTCCAACGCTCCGGCGCCATAGATTCCGATTCTGTAAAAGATATAGGTAAAATGCTAGGCGCTGATTGGGTGGTAGTAGGAACCCTTACCGAATTGCCAGACAAGCAGTTGGAATTAAACGCCCGAATAGTGGGAGTAGAATCCGGTGAAATAATAAACGCAACCAGCGCCCACCTAAAAAAAGATTGGTTGGACCAGTACAGAAAGATGCTTGTAGAGCAGAATAAAGCGATTAACAAAAACTCTAAGGACGCTCAGGCGTTTTATGAAAAGGGCAGAGTGTATTTCGATTTGGCGGAAGTTGATAACGCCATAGCAAGTTTTAGTATGGCAATTAGTCTTAATCAGACTTATCTGGAAGCTTATTTAAGCAGAGGATGGGTCTACGCGATTATTGGCGAGTACGACAAGGCGATTGAAGATTGTTCGAAAGCAATAGCTATCAACCCGAAGCATGCGAAAGCATATGTTGACAGGGGTAATTCCTACTATAGCAAGGGCGATTACGAGAGCGCATTTGAAGATTTCTCTAAAGCAATAACAATTGACCCAAAGTATACTGCGGCATATTCTAGCCGTGGTGTTGCCTATTACTCGCAGGGCGAGTATGAAAAAGCAATTGAAGAGTATTCCAAAGCAATAACAATTGATTTGAAAGACACTGCGGCATATTCTAGCCGCGCAAGTGCCTACCAAAAGAAAGGTGATTATGAAAACGCAATTAGAGATTATTCCGAGGTAATAGCTATTAACCCAAAGGATGAGAGCGCATATTTGTTTCGGGGGGAGGTTTACTTTTATAAGACCGGCGAGTATGTTAAGGCAATTGAAGATTTTTCTAAGGCAATAGCTATTAGCCCGAAGGGTAGTCTGGCATATGGTAGCCGCGCAGAGGCTTATCGTAAAATTGGTGAGAACGAAAAGGCAGCAGCTGATGAAAAGACCTTAAATGACGAAGAGGAAAGAGTTAGGGCAGCCCACTTGAAAAAATAAAAGCCTGCTTCGTAAATAACTATTGCTTGTGCCTCATGGGTGCTGCACAATTCTGATTATATTGGCAAAGCATATTGCGTAAGCGTAATTTGCCATATTAATCGGATGCGCTCCCAGTGTCGCGAAAGTCTAAATCCTTCTTCCCCCCTCTCGTCGTGAAATTTCTCTTCTCCCTCTTTGAGTGTCGCAAAAGTGTTACTTCCACGCCTCTGGGGGAGGGTAGGGCGGGGGCAGCCAGGAGAAATTTAACCCGGTTTTTGGGGCCTTAGATATCCGTATATATGGATATCCCCCATCCTTGACTTTCCTCTGTTTTATGATACAATAACCTTAATAATTAAGGGTATTGTATATGACTAACAACCGCCACAGCCATAAAGAAACATTTGAGCACCTCTACGAAATCGCTGAGGGGCAGGGTGGTTATTTCACATCCAAGCAGGCGGCGGCGGCGGGTTTCAGTCAGAAAAACCATGGCTACCATGTCCGGGCGGGCAACTGGATCAGGGAGCGCCGCGGTATTTATCGCCTGGCCAAGTTTCCACCGGCAGAACGGCCGGACCTCATGTTTTGGTGGCTATGGTCGCGTAACCGTGACGACGTGCCGCAGGGCGTCTATTCGTATGAAACGGCGCTAAGCCTTTATGATCTTTCGGATATCAATCCGGCCACACTGCATATGACCGTACCTCGCTCTTTTCAACGCAGGAAGACCCTGTCCAAAACCCCGGTCCTTCACCGGGGCAGCGTACACAAAGACGATATTGAGACCAGATTCAGCGTCAAAGTAACCCGGCCGCTTAAAACCATCGCCGACCTGCTGGCCGTCCGCACGGTCCAGATGGATCACATGCAGCAAGCGGTGAAGCAAGCGTTCCAGCTCGGGCTCATTACCCGCACGGAACTGGCCCGCAACGGACGGATTCCTGCCGCCATAAAGAAAGAGATCGAACAACTCAGGGGAGACCACTAATGGATAAGCCGAAGAAGTATGCAACCCCCACGGCGTTCCGCCGCGCATTAGAAGACCGACTTAAACAAAAAGCAAAAACCGAAGAATTAAATCTCCAGCGTCTTATGCGGGAGGTATCTTTTGATCGCCTGCTGGCCCGCCTGTTCGCCCGAAAAGACGCAGCCTGGATCCTCAAAGGCGGCTATGCCCTGGAATTGCGCATGAAAGAAGCCCGCGCAACCAAGGATATCGACCTGGCCCTCCGGCATTCCCTGGGCAAAGAGAAAGATCTCCCCCTCAAAACGTTAATCCTCGAAGCGCTCGCGGAGTCCGCGGCCCGGGATCTGGGCGATTTCTTTTCATTCATTATTGGCGAAGCTATGCTGGACCTGGATGCGGCGCCATACGGCGGCGCCCGCTTCCCTGTCGAGGCCCGCCTCGATGGCCGGACATTCGTGCGCTTTCATCTCGATGTCGGCGCCGGCGACGTCGTGCTTGCGCCGTTCGACACAACGCAGGCCCATGACTGGCTCGCTTTCGCCGGCATACCCGGTGCGGCGTTCCCCACTATTTCGCAGGAGCAGCACTTCGCGGAAAAGCTTCACTCCTACACCCTGCCGCGCGAGACGCCGAACTCCCGCGCCCGTGACCTTATCGATATGCTTCTGCTTATCGGCTCCGGCAAAATGGACCACGCCAAGGTCCGGCTGGCGCTGGATGCCACCTTTAAACGCCGGAAGACTCACCCCTTGCCGGCAGCTCTCGCCCGGCCGCCCGCCGCATGGAAGGCGCCCTTCGGGGCGTTAGCCGGCGCGTGTGGACTACCTGTGGACCTGGCGGCGGCGTTTGAAGTTTTAAATTCCTTCTACTCCGAGCTGCCGGTTTAGATATCCAGATATCCGTATATACGGATATCCTCCATCAGCTGAGCCAAAGAGGCCTTAACCATGAAACGAAAATACACCCGGCGCGAAGATACAAAGAAAGAGCTGCTTAAAGACCCCGTGATCCGTAAAGCATACAAAGCAGAGCTTTCCCTCCTTAAAGGGAAGGCACCCAAAGAGACGCATTACACCCTCGCGGATTATAAGAAGGAAGTATTTAAAGATCCCAAGGCCCGCGCGCGCTGCGAGAAAGCATTCACTAAATTAAAGCTTGCGCATCAGAATGTTAAGCTTAGCGAGAAGACGCATAAGGG
>JAUSCK010000106.1 GCA_030651035.1 Elusimicrobiota bacterium | reverse complement strand
GCGGCGTGCGCACGTCGTGCACCACCATCGACAGGAACTTGGATTTCATATTGTTCATCTCTTCCAGCGTAATGTTGGAGGCCGCGAGCTTGCGCGACAGCACTTCCAGGTTGCGCGATTTGACGTGGATCTTGTTCTCGGCCACGGCCAGCGCCAGGTTGAACTGCCGGATGAGCTTCCCGGACTGGCGCTCGCGCGAATTGCCCAGCGCCAGCTGCACGAAGTCGAAGGATTTGAACGCGACGGTCAGGACCGCCAGCAGGCCGGCGGCGGAAACGACCAGCAGCAGGAGGATCTCGGGTTCCATAGGTTATTTGACCCAGCCCTGCAGCAGCAGGAAATTGCGCACCGAGGAATTCTCCGGGTTAATTTCCAGCGCCCTGAGGAAGGCCTTCTTTGAGCGCGGCAGGTCGCCGAGGGCGTAATAGGAGGACCCCAGGCGCGTCCAGGCCAGCTCGCTCTTCTCGTCTATAAGCAGCACGTGTTCGCATTCCCTGGCGGCCTTTTCGTAGTCCTGCCTCTGGAAGAAGGAGTCCGCTTTGCGCATCTTCTCCTCGGCCAGGGCGGCGCGCGGCAGGATTTCGTCCTGTTTGAGCTCGGAATGTGTGAGGCCGCTCATCACGGCCAGCAGGTCCGAGAAGAAAGCGTCGCCCGGCAGGTAGCCCAGGGCGCTGTGCGCCAGCAGCGCGCTCTTGTCGTTGTTGCCGTTCAGGTACTCTTCGATGGAGCGGCCGGCCTCCGTGGACTGCGGCGTGCCGGCCGTCAGCAGCTTCTGGCGGTCGGGCAGCTCCTTCAGCTTCAGCCCGGTTATCACGCCTTCCAGCCTGCGGGATTTCTCGCCCCAGGGCCCCTTGCGCACCGCGGGATCCATGCCTATGGCGGAGTTGACGGCGTCCTGCGCGCCGGTATAATCGCCGAGGCGCAGGGCGGCCTCCGCTTTGCCTATATAATCGACGGAGTGCGCCGCTATCTTCGGCGGCGCCGTGGTCTGGCCGCCGAAGAAATATCCCATGGAAAGCCTGCTGGACATGCCCAGGGTCTGGTGCTTAAGCACGGCGACGTCGAGCTGGTAGGATTTGAGGAATCTTATGCCCGAGCCGAACGAGAGGGCGTTCTTGTCGTACCCCAGGCGCACGGCTCCCTGCCCTATGACGTACTCCGTGCCCAGGCGCAGTTCTCCGGAGCTGAGCAGGTCGGCGCAGAGTATTACGCCGGGGATCAGCGCGTAGGAAGACCCTATTTTATAAGAAAAGGGCAGCCTGTCCCGCGTGTCGCCGGAAGAGAAGCCGCCCAGGTTCTTCACCACCAGCGCCAGGTTCAGCTTGCCGTCGTACAGCGGCCCGTACTGGAACCCCATATCGAAGCCGTACAGCCTGTCCGAGGAAGAGGCGAGGGTGCGGGAAAGAACGCTCAGGGAGGCGCCGGCCGAAAGGAAGGGCAGGAAGATCCCCCGCATGCCCGCCCCCAGCGAGAACGCGGTCTCGGAATATGAGAACCCGGATGCCGGGAGATTGTAATCGTCTCTGCCCTCCGCGCCGCCTATGCCGAGCTTGATGACCTGGATGCCCCAAGCCCCGGGCAGCCTGCCGTAATTCTGGGCGTAGCCGAGGTAGTCGTAAGCGGCCCCTTCGAAAAGCGAGGCGTGCATCAGGGAAACGTTCCGGTTGGAGAGCAGGCTGAGGCCGGCGGGGTTATAATAGAGCGCGGTGGCGTCGCGCACGGCGGCGCTGTAGGCCCCGCCCATCCCGAGCGGCCGCGCGCCCGCGCCGAACTCGAAGATGCCGCCCGGCCGGCCGCCTTCGGCACAAAGCTGGGAAGCGGGCAAAAGGAGGGCCGCGGCGCCCAGAAGAGCGCCGAACACGGCTTTTTTATCCATCCCTGCCTTTTTCATGATCTCACGCGCCCGCTTCATCCTCGTACTAATGTATCACTCCGGCTTTCAGCACCTTGCTGTCCCCGGCGGCCCTTATAACGCACAGGTAAATGCCCTTGGATACTTTCTTGCCCGAAGAGTCCGTCCCGTCCCACGCGACGCTGTTGGCTCCCGCGACGCCGGTGAAAGCCAGCTTCTTGACCTTGTTCCCGAAAATGTCGTAGATAGTCACCGAAACCGCGCTGGCCGTGTTAAGGGTAAACGCTATCAGGGCCCCGCGCTTGCGGGAATCGAAAGGGTTGGGATAGACGGACGCGTCCGAGATGGCGGCCAGTTTTTCAAGGCCTATATTGACGGCCATCGGCTCGCTGGCGGCGCCGGCGAGGCCGGCCCCGTTGACCGGGTAGATCCGGTAGTAGTACGCGCCGGGGCTCCTTGCTATTTCGCTCAGGGTCACGCCCGAGCCGCTTACGGACATGTACAGCGCGGAAGTGGTGCTGAGGGCCACCCAGGTCGGACTGTTGCCCCTGCGCTCCTCCACCACATAATACTCTATGCCTGAAGCTCCCCCTTCTGCCCGGGACCAGTTGATTATGCGGTCGCTGCCTTCGGTAACCAGCGACAGCGCACCGCTGCCAAGGGTCGGCACCACCGTATCCACCACGAACCGCCTGGAAACTATATCGCTGTAGTAAGCCCCGGCCGAGTTTTTGACCCTGACCGACAGGTAGTAGATGCCGTTGTTAAGCAGGGTGAGCCCGCGTATCGAGACTTCGGCGGAGGCGCCGCAGGCTATCCAGGAGCCCGCGGGGGTTAACTCATTGGCGGGCTGCGGCCCGATGAAGTAATAGGCCTGCTCTACGCTGCCCAGGAGGGCGACGGAGTGCCATCTGAATTTAAGCAGCGTGCGGTAGGCGGTGAACGCCTCGGTCGTTTTGGGATGGACCCGCCCGTCCGCCCTGTAGATGGAGAGCTCGGGCGGCGTCGGGATAAGCGGGTCCCTTATGGTCGCCGTTATCGTCGCCTGTCCCGGGAAAACCGCCACCCTGTCGCTCCCCGCCACGAAGAGGCTGTTCTCGTTCGGCAGACCGAGGCTGACGGTGTTGTTTATCACCGCGCCCGAAGCTATATCCACCACCGCGAAATATGCACGGGTGGAGACGGTCACCGCGTCGCCGGAGCCCGGCAGGTACAGGTACGCGTTGCCGCCGGTTATCTGCGCCGTGGCGGCGAGCGCGTCGGCGGCCGAGTCGAAATACCCGTTGCCGTCGGTATCGCGGTATATTTTCACCAGCGGGATATCGGAAGGCCCGGCCAGCCCCGCGAAACTGAGCTTGAACCCGGTAAGATAGGCGACATCGTTATCCGTCCAGAAGGAAAGCCTGGCCAGCTGGTTATCCGCGACGCCGACATAGAGGCTCTGGGAAGCGATATCCGAGAAGTTCATAGACACAGTGTCCGGGCTGTCCGCTATCACTCCGGCCATCGTGAAGGTTATGGAGGAGCCGGTTATGGTCAGGACGTCGGGGGCCACGACCGCGGGCGTCACCCCCAGGCTGAAGCTGGTGTTTATCGCGGCAAGCGTGGAGATATCCGCCGTCACGAAATAGTCCTCGAAGCCGATCCCCACGCTCTGGGAGGGCGAAACCACCATCACGCCGAGCCCGGAAGAGAAGGCGTTGAGAGTGCCCGCCAGCTGGTCGCCGGCCCCGAAAACGAGGTCGTGGTTGCTGTCCCTGTAGAGCCGCAGGCGGACTATATCGGCGTCGGGGGTGCTGCCGGCCTTGTCGAAACGGACGGAGGAGACCAGGGCCGACCTGGTGTCGGCTTTCATGCGCAGGCGGCCCATGACCTTGTTCGACTCGCCCTGCGCGATCGAGGGGCCCGAATCTATGCCGGCCACTACCAGTGTGTCCACCGTCGGCTGGATCACCGCGAGCTGGCTGTAGAACGGCAGCCCGACAGAAGACACCGCGTGCGGCTCGTTAACGCCGAAGTAGCCCCCGGCCGGGGCGCCCACGCCGAAAGTGCTGCCGTTGGAGGCGGTTTCGGAAATGTCGGCCGCGATATAATACAGGACGGGCACGGGGTACTCTATGGTCTGGACCGCGGGGGAGAACGAAACGCGCCCGACCGAGAAAACCCCTTCCGCCAGCAGCGTTTCCTCTATCCCGTTCCCGCCCCACACCCCGTTGCCGCTGTCGCGGTATAACCGTATGGCGGTTATATCCCCGTCGACGCCGTTGCCCCCGCGCGCCAGGTCTATGCGGGACAGGTCGATACTGAAGGAGGAGGCGGTTACGGTGAAGCTGGCCACAAGCACCGAGGTCTGCCCCTGCACCACGTAAGTGGACAGCTTATTCTCAAAAGCCACCCGCAGGGACTGGGCGGTGGCGCGCACATAAAGCGGCGGAGAGGAGAAAGCCGCGGGCGCCACGGAATTCGGCGCGCTCACCGTGAAATTGCTGCTGTCGGAAACGCGCATGGTCAGGCTGCGGCCGACGGCGGCGGAGCCCTGCAGGTCCACCACCACGAAATAGCTGCTGCCGGCCTTCGCGATGTTGCGGCCCGCGGGCAGGATCCCCAGCGTTACGGAGCCGGGCTGCCCGTCCGTGCCGAAAGTCACTGTGCTGGGCGTGGCCAGCAGATAGGCGGAGAGATTGCCGGGATCGAAGGCGCCCCTGTTGTTCAGGTCGTAGTAAACCTTTACCGCTTTGACTTCCGCGTCGGTCAGCGTGCCGGTTTTGGTGAACCTGACCTCAAGGAGCTTGGCCTTTGAAATATCCGTCTTCAGCGTCAGCTTGAACACCGGCACATCGAGGTCCCCCGAATAGGCGCCGCCGGAGGGCAGGATATTCGCCGTGCTTACCGTTACGATATTCGGGTACTGCTTTATGTCCACGGGCCCGCCCCGGTAGGGCGCGGCCACCGAAGCCGTTGAAATGTAATTCGGCGAGTTTATCGCGAAATCGGCCGTGGTGCTGACCTCCACCCCGGCGGTATAGCCCAGGTCCACATCCGTATCCGGGTCGATATCCAGCGTGAGGAAATAAACCCCGCCGGCCGCAGAAACGCTCTGCGACCCAAAAGCCAGGTTCACCTCCCCCCCGGAAAAGACATCCGCGCCGTCGGTAACCAGCTGGTCCACGCCGGGAGTCAGCTGGCTGTCGCCGTTGGCGTCCCGGTACAGCTTGACGGCGTCCACCAGGGCGTCGGGCAGTGTGCCGAGTTTTTTAACGCGAAGCGCAGTCCAGTTGACGGGGTTGAATTCCGACTTTACGTCCAGGCGCAGCATGGCGCTGTTGGTGGCGCCGTGGAAAAGCCCCCCGGAGTTCATTTCCATGGCAGCGGAGATCTTAAAAGGATTCATGGTCGCCCGTATAATGCCGGTCTGGGTGTTGTACGGGAAATTGGCGTAAACCGTAGTAAAATCGCTTGACATCCTGAAGTAGCTGGTATTGGTGAACCTGGCCCCGACCGTATTCCCGGGCATGCCGGAAGGCGAGACTTCGTATACGACGAATAACTGCGTAGTGGCCCCGGCGCTTATGGTGACCGTAGCGATGTTTATGGAGGCCAGGCCTCCGGTAAAAACACCCGAGCCCAGGAAAAAGTCGAAATACTGGTTAAAATCTCCGCCGTCCAGGACCTGGTCCCTGTAGACGTTCACCGATCTTATGTCGCTGTCCAGCGAGTTGCCCAGCCTGCCGACGATCATGCGGTTAAGCTCCGCTATCCCCAGGTTGACGCTTACCGAGGCCAGCGCCACGGCATAAAGCTCTCCCTGGACCATTTCGGCCGGAATAAGCGACCGGGCGTAAATATTGGCCGTATTCCTGGTCTGCACGGTGACCTGGTCGGAAGTGAAGGCCGAAGGCGACATAGCGGCGGTATCGCCGGCGTTATGCAGCGTGAAGGCCGTGGAAGTGGGTATGGCAACGCTGAACTTGGCTCCTTCCGGGGCGTCCGGTCCGACGTCGACCACCACGAACATGTACCTGGTGACCGTCCCCACGGTGCGGTCCGCGGCCGGAGCCGAAAGCGTGACGGTAGAGCTGTAATTGAGGAAGATGTCGGAACCCGAGCTCAGCAGTTGGTCGCCCAGCAGGTCGAACTGCGCGTTGCCGTTCACGTCCAGGTACAGCTTCACCGAGGAAATATTTCCCGAAGTCATATTGGCGGCGAGAATAACGTTCAGCTTATCTACCAGGCTGGTGCCGACATCGGTGTTCATGACCAGTTTGATCATGGGCACGTTCGCGAGCCCTGGAGGCACGCTCCCCGGCGCCAGGCTTATAGCGGTAATGTCAAGGCGGTTCACGCCGTCCTGTATGGTCGAGAGGGAGGAGCCGAGCGGGAAAGAGCCTGAGGCCGAATACGGGTCCGAGAAGGCCATTTTCTCGGCCGAATCAAGGGATGCTCCCGCCGTCTTTTCAACGGCTGCGCCTGTGACGAAACTGTAGACCACCAGCAACCTGGTCTGTACCTCGCCGACCGGTATAGAGGGCGCCAGGCTGACCGAGGCGTTAGCCCCGGAAAAGCCGCCGGTCCCGAACAGCGTGTCGCCAGCGTCGACCAGGCCGTCGGCGTTATTGTCCCTGTAGATCTTTACCGCGGCGATATCGGCCGCGGCCGCCGTGCCCGTTCTCGCCAAAACAAGCCTTGAGAGCGAGGCGCTGCGGCCGGGATTGGTGACCATCACCAGGGACATCATGACGGCATCGGCGCCCTGCAGCACGTTCACCGGCGCCGCCCCGCTGGAGGAAACGTACACGAAGCCGCGCGTCAGCGTGGATGCGGCCACTAAATAGCCGCTGACATTGTCGACATTGTCCCGGGCGCTCACCCTGGCGTAATAAGTGGTCGCCTCGCTCATATCGGCGAACACGGCGCTGTTCTGGGCGGTGTAGGCGGTGCTTGAGATGCCGCTGCCGAAGTCGGCGGCCGAGGAAACCTCGAAATGATAATCCTTAAAGCCCGACAGCGGATCGGAGCCGCTCGCCGCAAGCGTCAGCGTAAAAGTGCTGACGCTGAAACTCTGGATGGAAACCGAGGGCGGGGTAGTGTCCATCAGCACCGCATAGGGGCCGTAGGTTTTAACGTTCCCGGCCAGATCGGAGGCGTTGAACACCACCTGGTTCCTGGCGCCGCAGACGGAACCGCCGCACACCAGGTTGTTCTGCGACTGCACCAGGTTCAGCGCCCCGTTCACAGTAAGGGTCTGGGCGGTCTTTGTGCCGTCCTCACCGCTAAGGGCCGCGCTCAGCGGGCTCAGCTCCGCCACCTTGCCGCCGGAGAAAGTGCCGGCGTACAGCTTCCCGTTGTAGGCGGCGAGCGAGTGTACCTGCGACTCGCCGGCTACGATAGCGTTGCCCCAGTTAGCGGCGCTCCAGGTGGTCCCGTCAAAAACAGCCGCCTTGCCGCCGGGATAGGTTCCGGCGTACAGCTTGCCGTTGTAAACAGCCAGCGACTGCACATAGTTCCCGCCCGCGATCAGCGCGCTGCCGCCGTTGGCGACGCTCCAGGTGGTCCCGTCAAATACTGCCGCCTTGCCGCCGGAATCGGTCCCGGCGTACAGCTTGCCGTTGTAAACGGCCAGCGACTGCACATAGGCCGCGCCCGCGACCACCGGGTTGCCGCCGTTGGCCGTGTTCCAGGTGTTCCCGTCGAACACGGCCACCTTGCCGCCGGTATAGGTTCCAGCGTACAGCTTGCCGTTATAAACGGCAAGCGAGAACACAAATTGCACGCCGGAGATCACCGCGCTGCCGCCGTTGGTCGCGCTCCAGGTCGTCCCGTCAAACACCGCCACCTTGCCGCCGTTGGAGGTTCCGGCGTATAACTTGCCGTTGTAAACGGCCAGCGAATACACGGCCGTCTCGCCCGCGATCACCGCGCTGCCGCCGTTAGCCGGGCTCCAGATACTGCCGTCAAATACCGCCACTTTGCCGCCGGGCCCGGTGCCCGCGTATAACTTGCCGCCGTAAACTGCGAGAGAATGAACCTGCGTCTCGCCCCCGATCACCGCGCTGCCGCCGTTGGCCGGGCTCCAGGTATTGCCGTCAAATACCGCCACTTTGCCGCCGCCCCCTGTCCCGGCGTACAGCTTCCCCGCGTAAACCGCGAACGAGCGGACTTCCGTCTCTCCCGCCAGCACCGGGCTGCCGCCGTTCGAGGCCGCCCAGCCGGCGCCCTCCGTCCAGTTCGTGCCTGCGTTGGTGGTATATTTCACGCTGAAGCCGGAGGTGAGGTCGCCCCAGCCGTGCCCGTCGCTTCCGCCCCACAGAGCTGAGGTAGAAACCGCCAGCCCCGACACCAGGTCCTGCACCGTGGCCTGCACCGTAACGCCCGTGCTCAGCCCCGTCCACTGGCTTTCGGCCAGCCAGCCTCCCGTGCTGCTCTTCACCGCGAACCCGGAAACCGAGGGCAAAGAAAGGTCCGTCACAAAGCTTGCGACCGAAGAATACTGCCCATCCACACCGCCGCCCTGCGTGAACACGCGCCAGTACCAGGTGGTGGAATCCGCGAGCGTATGCGTGGACAGCTCCAGCGAGCCGTTCGCGGTCAAGGCCGAGACGCTGCCGATCATCACCGGGGTGGAAAGAGCCACCTCGACGCTGGAGAAATCGCTGTTGTTGTCTATCTGCACTGAGTAATTGGCGACCGCGCCCACCGCCGCGGCCGTTATGGTGCTTATCCCTACCCAGGTAAGCGCGGGCTTCGGCATGTTTATATAAACCCCGCCCGCGGGGTTGCTGGGCGTGGAAATAAGGACGGCGGGATTCACCCCGGCTATGGCCAGGCCCGAAGTAGCGGGCAGCTGGCCGAAGGCGCCGAAGGGGTAAGGGAACGCCAGCGAGGACGCCGCCGCCAGCCGCGCCCCGAGTGTCTTCGCCACCGAGGCTCCGGCGGAAAGTGAATAAACCGCGAAGAAGCGCGTGGCTGTAGAATTGATCGCCTGCGGCGCCATATTCACGGTGGCCGTGCCGGAGACCACCACCGCGCTGCCTGCCAGCGAGTCCGCGGCGCCGTAAACGCCGTCGCCGGTGTCGCGGTATATATAAACGGAGGTTATATCCGCGTCAGCCAGCGTACCTATCTTCGCCACGCGCACCTGGCTCAGCGTCGTGCTCCGCCCGGCGCTGGTAGCCAGGTCGAAGATAAGGAAAACCGAGGAAGTCCCCTGCATAAGGCCGGAGGGCGCGGCGTTCCAGGTGGAAACATTTACTATCGCGGGCGTCATCGTGGTGATATAGACCGAAGGTTGGCTGGCGTTCAGGACATTGTCGCGGGCGCTCGCCCGGACATAATAGGTGGTCGCTTCAACCAGACCCGGGAAAGCGGCGCTGGTCTGGGACAGATACCCGGTGCTCGCCGTCAGCACGGAGAAGCCGGAATCCTCCGAAAGTTCGAAATTATAGCCCTGCGTCCCGGAATGCGGGTCCGTAACCGCACCGATGCTTGCGGTGACGGAAGTAAAATACGCCTGGTAAGCGCTGATGGACGGCTGCGGCGGGGGCGCTATATCCACCAGCACCGCGTAGGGGCCGTAGGTCCTGACGTTCCCGGCCAGGTCGGAGGCGTTGAGCACCACCTGGTTCACGGCGGCGCACGCAGAGCCGTTGCACACCAAAGAGCTTTGTGACTGCGCGAGGGCTAAGGTACCGTTCGCTGTAAGGGTTTGGGCGGCCTTTGTGCCGTCGGAGCCGCTAAGGCTTGCGCCTAAAGGCGACATTACCGCCACCTTGCCGCCAGGATAGGTTCCGGCGTACAGCCTGCCGTTGTAAGCAGCGAGGGAGAACACGGAGGTCTCATCCGCGATCAGCGCGCTGCCGCCGTTAGCGGCGTTCCAGGTTGTTCCGTCAAATACCGCCGCCTTGCCGCCGGGAGTGGTTCCCGCGTATAACTTGCCGTTGTAAACGGACAGCGACAGCACATCCGACACCCCGGAAATTACCGCGTTGCCGCCGTTAGCGGCGCTCCAGGTCGCCCCGTCAAAGACGGCCGCCTTGCCGCCGGGATAGGTTCCCGCGTATAACTTGCCGTTGTATACAGCCAGCGAATTAATATTCGTCGCGCCCGCGACCACCGGGCTGGCGCCGTTAGCGGCGCTCCAGACATTGCCGTCAAATACCGCCACCTTGCCGCCGGGAGCGGTTCCCGCGTATAACCTGCCGTTGTAAACGGAAAGCGAATTGACTTCGGTCCCCGCCGCGGCCACCGCGCTGCCGCCGTTAGAGGCGCTCCAGGTCGTTCCGTCAAACACCGCCACCTTCCCCCCGGGCAAGGTCCCGGCGTACAATTTGCCATTATAAACCGCGAAAGACGCCACTCTCGTTTCACCCGCGATCAAAGCCAGGCCGCCGTTGGCGGCGCTCCAGGTCGTGCCGTCGTACACCGCCGCCTTCCCGTCATAGTTAGTGCCCGCGTAAAGCTTCCCGTTATAAACCGCGAGCGACGGCACTTGACTGGCTCCGGAAACTACCGCCAGGCCGCCGTTGGCCGCGCTCCAGGCGGTCCCGTTGAACACCGCCACCTTCCCGCTGGAAACGCCGCCGTAAAGCTTTCCGCCGTAAACCGCGAGCGAACGCACTTCCGTCTCTCCGGATATAGCAGGGAGACCGTCGTTCGAGGCCGCCCAGCCGGCGCCCTCTATCCAGTTCGTGCCGGCGGTCGTGGTATATTTCACGCTGAAGCCGGAAGTCAGGTCGCCCCAGTCGTGGCCGTCGCTGCCGCTCCACAGGGCCGAGGTCGAGACCGCCAGCCCCGCCTCCAGGTCCTGCACCGACGCCTGCACCGTAACGCCCGCGCTCAGACCTATCCACTGGCTTTCGGCCAGCCAGCCCCCCGTGCTGCTCTTCACCGCGAACCCGGAAACCGAGGGCAAAGAAAGGTCCGTCACAAAACTTGCGGCCAAGGAATACGGCCCTTCCAGCTCCCCGCTCTGGATAAACACGCGCCAATACCAGATGGTATCGTCAGCCAGCGTATGCGTGGACAGCGCTATCGAGCCGCTCGCGGTTAAAGCCGAGGTGCTGCCGATAACCACGGGGGTAGAAAGCACCACCTCGACGCTGGAGAAATCGCTGTTGTTGTCTATCTGCACGGAGTAATTGGCGCCGGCGCCCAGCGCCGCGGCCGCTATGGTGCTTATCCCTACCCAGGTAAGCGCGGGTTTCGGCGTGTTTACATAAACCCCGCCCGCGGGGCTGCTGGGAGTGGAAATAAGGACGGCGGAATTCACACCGGCTATGGTCAGACCCGAAGAGGCGGGCAGCTGGCCGACGGCGCTGAAGGGGTAAGGGAACACCAGCGAAGACGCCGCCGCCAGCCGCGCCCCGAGTGTTTTCGCCACCGAGGCGCCGGCGGAAATAGAATAAACCGCGAAGAAGCGCGTGGCAGCAGAACTGATCGCCTGCGGCGCCATATTCACGGTGGCCGTGCCGGAGACCACCACCGCGCT
>JAUSCK010000095.1 GCA_030651035.1 Elusimicrobiota bacterium | reverse complement strand
CCTTCGGGAGGTATACACCTCGTCGGGCCTGTCGCGCATAGCGCTTGGCCCTCCGCCCGCTTCGCGGGGAATCCTGCAGAATATTTCTGTCCGCCTGATTTATCTATGGAAACCGCTTCTAACTGCAGGATTCAGGTTAATATGAGCATTGCCTATTCCGGTAAAAGCGCTAGATCCTTTTTGCTTGGGGCAGTGCTTCTTTTTCCGATGCCGGCGCTCGCCCAGTCCGCTTCCCCCGTTTCCGCCCCGCTTAACCCCGAGTTTATAAAGTACCGGAGCGAGCGAAAAAAAAGCGCGGCTAAACCTGTTAGTCCCGGCGGACATTCTTTTGGCGCCCTGCCTTCGCCTTTGGACCTTTCGCACGATATCGGCAAGAAGCCGGTTCAGGGATTCACGCCTGTGGGCTACACAGCTTCCTATGATCTGCGTACTCTGGGCAAAGTTTCAGCGGTAAAAAACCAGGGAAGCTGCGGCACCTGCTGGACCTTCGCGGCCATGGCGGCGCTGGAATCCCGTTTGCTTCCCGGAGAATCGTGGGATTTCTCGGAAAATGACCTGAAGGATACTAACGGCTTCGATAATGATCCCTGCGCGGGGGGGACCAACCAGATGGCCACCGCTTACCTGGCGCGTTTGAGCGGCCCCTGGACCGAAACCGATTCCCCTTATACTGTGGTCCCGGCGTATTCCCCGCCCGCCTACCCGTCCGCGGGCAGGAAGAAGAACATCCAGGAAGCGCTTTATTTGCCGGACAGAGCGGGGCCGGCCGATAATGACAGTATAAAATATGCCCTTACCACTTACGGGGCTGTCTATACCGCTATCCGCTGGGAGGGCGCGAATAACAACACCACTACCCCTTATTATAATGCCGCCACCTACGCTTATGCGTATTACGGCAGCGCGGGGCTTACCCATGCCGTTGCCATAGTGGGGTGGGACGATAATTACGACAAGAACAATTTTTCTACCGCCGCGCCGGGGAACGGCGCGTTCATCGCAAAGAACAGCTGGGGTGAAGGCTGGGGCGAGAACGGATATTTTTACCTCTCCTATTACGATACAAAGATAGTAAACAACACAGTCTACCCTGTCGCGACCGCCACGACTGATTATGACTGGGTCTATCAATACGATCCCCTGGGCTGGACACTCTCGCCGATCGGCTATTCGAGCAATACCGGGTGGTTTGCCAATATCTTCACGGCGCCCGCAGGCAATCCCAGAATAACGGCGGTGAGTTTCTATACTACCGCCATGAATGCCACTTACACCGCCAGAATATATGGGGGTGTTACAGGAGCTCCAAACACAGGCACCCTGATGGGCACTAAATCCGGCACAATCCCTTACACCGGGTACCATACCATAACCCTGGACGACGCGGTCCCTTTGAGCAGCGGCCAGAAATTTTCCATTGTTGTCGGCGTGACCACCCCCGGTTATAACTACCCGATATCGATAGAGGAGCCGGCAGCCGATTACAGCTCAGCGGCGACGGCCAGCGCCGGGCAAAGCTATATAAGCTCCAATGGCAGCGCCTGGACCGACCTTACCGCTTATTACCCGAACAGCAATGCGAACGTAAAGGCATTTGTGATAAATTTTGTCGCTGCGCCCGGCGACTTTACTGGCGCGGCGCTGGGGGTGTCGTCAATTACCTGGACCTGGGACAGCGTTGCTGAAGCGACCAAATACAATTTTTACCCTTCTACCGGAGGCGCACCTATATTACTCGCAACACCGGGTTTAACTCAAAATAACCTGTCCACCAACACGGCTTATGGCGCGCGCGTCTCGGGCGCCTCCTCTACCAGGGAAAGCGAGCTGACCGCGACGGCGACGGTGTACACTTTGGCGGCAGTCCCTGTTTCCCCGGCACTGGCCCCGGTCGGCGTCAGTTCAGCCTCTGCGACCTGGGAGCCGAACCAGAATCCGGCTGGGACAATTTTTACGCTGGAATTTTCCGCGGATAATTTCTCTTCGGTCGCCGCTTCAAGCCACACATTACTTAGCACGGCCGCTTTTACCTCTCTGCCGCCGAACACGAGTTGCTACTTCAGGGTTAAGGCAGAGAACGGGCAGGGGGTCGCTACCGCATATACCCCGGCTATAGCCACCGTCACCTTTGCTGCGGTCCCTTCACTGACACTGACACAGGTTTCAAGCTCAAGCCTGCTTGCCGCCTGGCCGTGGAATTCAAATCCCTACGATACCCAGTTCGAACTGAGCCTGTCCAGCACCGATTTTATCACAAGCATCTCCACCCCGCTTCCATTCTCTCCCGCTTCCGCCGTGGCCCAGGTGGACCTGGCCGGCCTCGCGATGGAGACCACTTATTACGCCAGGGTGCGCGCGCGCAGCCGCCTGGGCTGGCTGACGGAATTCTCAAGCTCAAGTTACTATATTCCCACCAGCGTGGTTCAGGCGGTGGACCCTGCCCAGCAGGCTGATATGGTGTTCGGTAATGCGGCATTAAAAATACCGCCGCGGTCATTTACCCAGGACCTGGTTGTAACAATGCGGCTGCCGGGCGCTTTCCCGGCGGCGGCCAGCCTGGCCGCTCCTCTCAGCGGGGTTAATTCGGGCGTGGAGATAACAACGGATAAAGACATTCTGCCGTTAAAAAAACTGACCCTTACGCTTGCTTACAGCGCCGCACAGGCTGCGGGGCTTAACGAGTCCCAGTTCGTGATCGCGCGCTATGAACCGTCCCGGTCCGTCTGGATCCCGTATGCTTCCACGCCGGACCCGGCGGCAAACCAGGTCACGGCTTCTATAGACCACCTGTCCCTGTTCCAGGTTATGCAGGCGCCGCCGGCGGGAGCGCTGTCCGGCGCAGCTATAAAGATATTCCCAAACCCGGTTCGCCCGTCACGGGGGCAGACTATGAAGTTCACGGGCCTGCCGGCCGGCGCGGTCATAAGGCTCTGCACTTTCCAGGGCGAATTGGTGCGCGAGCTGACCACGGACGCCAGCGGCATCGCGCAGTGGGACGGGCGCAATTCGGCGAACCAGCCGGTCGCAAGCGAAGTATACCTGGCGTTCATTAAAGCGGGGAGCGATACCAAAACGCTGAAGGTGATGGTGGAAAGATAGTATGCCGACAGCCGCCATTAAAAAATTATCCTGCGCGGCGATAGCCATTATCGCCGGCGCGGCTTCCGTCTGCGCCGGCGGCTATTCGAACTCCGCCGTGGGGACAAGCTCGGGGAAGTTCCTGTCCTTCGGGTCCAGCGCGCGCGCCGCCGCCATGGGCGAGGCTTACTGCGCCGCGGCGCGGGCTGCCGACTCCGTCAGGTACAACCCGGCCGCCATGGTCAGGATCGAAGCGAATTCGGCGGAGGTTATGCACGCCAATTACCTGGCAGGCACTTTCCTGGACCAGGCGGCTTTTGCCGGCCGCCTGGTGCCCGGCCAGGCGATCGGCATCTCCGCGCTTCAGATGAGTTACGGAAGCATAGCCAGAACCGATGAAACCGGCTACCAGACAGGAACCGCCCGCCCTGCCGGCATGGCGCTGACCGGCGCGTACGCCCGTAAACTCGAGAACCTGGGCGGAAGCGCGATCGGGGTTTCAGCCGGCTATGTCCGGTCCACTATCGTTTCGTCGGCCAGAACTTTTACCGCTTCCCTGGGCCTGCTATCTCCGGTTTTCGGGCCGTATGGAACGCAGCTGGCATTGGTGGCGGAAAACTTAACAGGCACATTAAAGTTTGACCAGAAAGCCGAGCCCCTGCCGATGACTTTTAAACTTGGCGGCATAATGCAGCTTAAGCCGGATTGGGTTCTGGCGCTGGAGCTGGCGGCGCCGAGGGACAATGCGCCCTATGCGGCGATCGGAACGGAGAAATGGTTTAAAGCCCGACCAGGAACAAAGCTGGCTATCCGCGCCGGCTATAATATGCGCTCAGCGGACATGGGAGGATTGGCCGGTTTCTCGACAGGGATCGGAATTTCTTTTAACGCCCTCGCGCTGGATTATGCGCTTATCCCTTTCGGCGGCCTTGGCTATTCGCACAAACTTACGCTGGGTTTTAACTTCGGTAAAGGCAGCTGAAACCGGGAGCAGGCTAATCCTGCTCTGTGCCGCCGGCATTGGCGCCGAATTTGAAGGTCAGCGAAACCCTGTGGGTGTCCCCCAGGTCGCCCATGGGGGCGTAGGCGTAATCCACTAAATAGGTTTTCATGTCGAGGCTCAGTCCCGCCGAGACTCCGGAAGACTTCCCCGCGTTGGTCCTGTACCCTACCCGCAGTGAAAAGTACGAATTCCTGTCATAGACGCTCAGGAGGTCTACTCCCAGGTTCGCGTAAGGGCCCGAGTCTTTCATGCTGTTTACGTCCAGGAAAATAGTCACGTCTTTTTTTGTGTCCCTTGCTTTTTCCAGGTTGACGGTGTATTGCCCGCCCAGCTTCAGGTTCAGGGGCAGCGGGTCCGCTTCGTTTATATAATTCAGCTTCCCTCCGGCATTTTGCATTACTATCCCGAACTCGAATTTTCCGGGAACCGCCGCGCATCTGATGCCGAGGTCCGCGGCCAGCGCGGTCGCGGCTTCCGTGTCCAGCTTGCTCGAGATATATTTCGCGTTCAGGCCGAAATCCGTATTGCCCGCCACCTTGTGGGCGTACCCGAGGGTGACGGCCATGTCCGAGGCGGAGTAGGTTTCTGAAAGCTTGGTGCCGAACTTGTCATACTTGTACGTGGCCGGGTTGGAAAGATAGCTGACAGCCAGCCCGTAGACGCCGCCGCCCGCTCTTGCCGCGAACGCCAGGTTGGAATAGTTCGTGTCCAGTATCCATCTGGCGTGCGAGGCAAAGATCTCACCGCCCGTCACGCCGGCCAAACCCGCCGGGTTATAAAATATCCCCTGGACGCCCGAGATGGCCGCGCCCGTTTCCCCCAGGGCCGCCGCTTTGGCGCCGACGCCTATCCTGAGGAATTGCGCGCCCGAAGCGCCTTCGTTGGCGGCTGCCGCGCAGTTTGCCGCGGCTGAGGTCAGTGCAAAGATGGTGAGAACGCAGATTTTCAGCATAGGGCCGCTCCTCCGCTTAAAAATTATTTCCCGGGTCATTTAATAATCGCTATCCTGCCGCTTTTTTTGCCGCCGGCGGGGGTTGTCACCAGGTACAGGTATACTCCGGAAGCGGCGCGCGTGCCGTCCCCGTTCCTGGTGTCCCACAGGCATCTTCCGTCGCCGTCGTCGTCGGCCAGTTCCCGCACGAGGCCGCCGGTCAGGTTGAAGATCTTTACTTTGGACCTGACTGGCAGGGATGCGAAAACGATGTTGTCGCCGTAGGTGGATTGCCCGAAAAGGCCGCTGCTGCCCGGCCTGTAGGGGTTCGGGTAGGCGAACGCGTCAGCCAGGGTCCCCGCGGACGAAGTGACGCTGCCGAGCGCGTAGAACGAGAAATGAGGGATATCGGCGTATACGGTTTTCGCGCCCTTGTTCAGTAGGGTGTTGTTCAACTGGTTCCAGACCAGAGCGGTAGTGTCCAGGTTGAATAGCCTGAGCGAGGCGGTTTGGTACAGCGCCGGGGGGCCGTCCACGACATCGTCGTTGTTGGCGTCTATATAAGTTATGGTTATCCTGGCCTGGCTCGCAAGGTTCGCTGTCAGCGGGTCGCCGTAGACATCATAGAGGTGCAGTTCCAATATGCTCAGCAGGGTGCTGTTGGTCAGTTTCGCGATAGCCGCTTCCATACTGGTCTTCGATATGTCGAGAGGGCTGGTCGCGGCGCTGGTGCTTATAGCGAAGTAGCCGTCTGGCGTGCCGGCCGGGATTTCCACCGTCACCTGGCCCACGCCTGGCAGCGGCTTCGTCACGCTCTCGCTGATGGCGGCGGTGGCGAACAACATGGTGTAATCGGACGGCGGCGGCAGAGTCATATTCCCCGCCGAAATCGCGCTTGAGACTGAAAGAATTCCGTCGTAATTGTAACCGCTTACGGCGTAATAGTAGGTGGCGGAGAAGCGCAGGCCGGTATCGTTGAACCAAGTGGAAACAAAAACATCGTTCCAGTCTTTCAGTTTGGTCCATGAGTTTTTGTCCAGAGAATGGTCCAGCTTGTAGCGGGTGCTTCCGCTGTCGGTCCAGCCCAGCGATATCGTATGAACTCCGGAACTGGTGATGACAGGAGCTGTCGGCGGGTTCGTGAGGGTGAAAACGGATTTCTCCGTATAGTCCCCTTCCCCGTTCGAAGCCACGGAGCGCACCCAGCGGGTGTATCTCGCGTTCGCGCTGGAGAGGTTGACCTCTACGTAGAAGGTCGTCGCCGCGCCGAGCCCGGAGGCTATCAGGCCCTGGGATGAGGTGTAGAGATTATAGGACAGCACCGTTACCCCCGGCGAGACGTCGGTCCAGGTCCAGTTTATGGCGGTCGTGCTGACCGCGTTGCCGGACAGTATGGGCGCTATGTGTTTCGTGACGGTGCTGCTGACGAAGCTGTAATCGCGGCGGTTGCCGTCGGTAGCGGCCGCTATTCCGCTGGTCAGCCGGCCGTCCTGGTTGATGGCGCCTATGCGGTAGGAGTAGAGAGTCAGGTGCGTCAGGCCGGTCGGGGGGCCCAGGTCGTTATAGTGGTTGCCGGTGACGGAGGAAAGGAATACCCAGGGGCCGTTCTCTCCCAGCGTCGTGGAGCGCTCCACCTGGTACATCGTCGCCGGCACCTGCGGCTCATTCCACCAGAGGCCTATGCTGCGGGCCGCGACGGTGTCGAAGGCCACGTCGTTGGGCGGCGTGGCGAATGTGGCGGCGGTCGCGGCGATGCAGTCGCCGTCGAAGGAAGAATAGCCGGCATCCGGGCGGCTCTGTTTGGGACAGATATACCGGGTATGGACGCTATTCGTTATCAGGTAATCCAGCATGTAATTGGTGGTGCCGGTGCCGGTGATGGAAGCTATCTGCAGCACGAAGTCACCGAGTTCGGTGGTGTTGCTGGCGATGCCTATGACGTAGCCGGTGATGTAATCCATGCCAGTGTAGGTGCCGGTGGACCAGGACCATTTTAGCGCGGTGTCGGTCACGGGTTCAGCCGACACCAGGGTGGCGGGGGGCTTGGTCAGGACCTTGTAGGTGGCGCTGTATGCCTCCGGGTTGAGGGCGTCGTCAGGGGTCTGCAGGTCGTCGCCGTTTATAGCCCCGATCCGGAAGTCGTGCTTGGTGTTGCCCTGCAGGCCGCTCACGCCCGCCGGAGTACCTGCCGCTACGGAGGAGGTCAGCCCCACGCTGAAGCTTGCCGAGCTCTGCGCTACGGTGGCGGTGGCGTACTGGATGACGTACTTGCTTGCGCTGGAGGGGGTCCAGGTGAGGTTGACGGAGTTTGTTAACACGTTCTTGAAATCCGGGGACGCCGGCACGCAGGTTGAAGGGGCTATCGCGTAGGTGTACCGCTTGTAGACGGTCCGGCCGGCGCTTTCGAGTATGCCGGCGGCTTTTATCCAGCGCGCATGCTGCGTGTTGGCCGGCGAACCCGTGAAGGTCTCGGTCCAGTAGGTGGTGTTCACGCCCAGGGTCTGCACTACCTCGCCCGTTTCCCCGTCGGCTGGGCCGCCGCTTTCGGAAGAGGTCGGCCGGTAGATGTTGCAGCCCGTGATGCCGGTGTCGGCCACGGAGGCGTTGTCCCAGCGCCATTGGATGGTGTAGGAGGAAAGGGCCACGCCGGTCATGGTCATGTTGAGCGGCGGTGTGGTGGCCAGCTGCACGGAGCTGTAATAGCCGGGGGACAGCTCGTTGTCACCGTTGAGCGCCCCGATCCTTATGCGGTAAGACTTGTTGCTCAGCAGCGTCACCGTCTGCCACGGCACGAAGGAATCCCTGATGCGGTAATAGCTGGCGCCGCCGTTCGTGGAGCCCTCAATGGCGTAGGCTGTGGCCGTGCTGTAGCGCCATTCGAGGTAGGCGCCGGTGGTTGTGACGGAACTGAGCGTGAAAGAGTCGGGCGGCAGGGCGTGGGTATATTTAGTGATCTGCTGCGACACCGTCCCCGTGGAGGCGCCGGTGTAGGGGGCCATCCACCTGGTGTAAGCCTTGTTAACCCTGAGGCCGGAATCGATATAGGAACTCGTGGTGGAGCTGACGGTGATCATGGCCGCGGTGGTGGAGGAATACAGGTAGTAGCCGTCCACGCCGGCTGTTGAGGGCCACTTCCATTGTACGCTGGCGGTGGAGAGCGCGATGCCCTTAAAGCTCTCGGCCGCGTCGTCCCCGCCCAGCGCGTAGAACGAGAAATGAGGGATGTCGGCATGGACGGTCTTGGTGCCGGCGTTCAGCGTGGAGTTCTGCACCCGGTTCCAGAGCAGTCCCGCTGTATCCAGGTCGTACAGCCTGAGGGAATTAACCCTCACCGACGATCCATCTACGATCCCGTCGCCCGCGGCGTCCGGATAGGTCATGGTCACCCTGGCCGGGGAGGGCAGGGCCGCCGTGGAGGCGGCGCCGAAGATGTCGAACAGGTGAAGTTCCACGATATACCCGGTGACCAGCGTGGCTTCGGTCAGCCTGGCCGTGGCGTCGTCGAGGGCGTTCTTTGAGATGTCCACCGGCGCCGTCGCGGCGCTGGTGCTTAGCCAGAAGAAGCCGTCGGGGGTGCCGGGCGGGATGGTGACGGTTATCGAGCCCGAACCCGGCAGCGGGGCTGTGACGTTCTTCGCGGCATCGGTCGCGAAGACGGCCGTGTACATGGACGGCAGCGGCAGGGTGACGCCGGACGTGATCGCGCTGGAGAGGGAGACCGCCCCGTCGGTGTTATAGGCGCCGACCGCGAAATAATAGGTGGCGGCGTAGCGCAGGCCGGCCACGTCGAGCCAGGTGGAGACGTGGACATCGCTCCAGGAGCGCACGCTGGTCCAGTTCGCCGCGTCGGTGGAACGGTCCACCTTGTAGCGTATGCCTTCGCTGGCCGGCCAGCCCAGCGACATGGTGTAAGAGCCGGTGCTGGTGATGGCCAGCGAAGCCGGAGCGTTCACCAGCGTGGAGGCCGAGGCCTCGTCATAGTCGCCTTCGCCGTCGTAGGCGGTGACCGAGCGCGCGCGGCGCGCGTACCTGGCGTTGGCGCTGGAAAGGTTCACCTCGTCGTAATAGGTGGTGGCGGCGGCCAGGCCGTGGGCCAGCAGGCCGTCGGTGGAGGTGTGAAGGTTGTAGGACGTCACGCCGGAGTAGCTGTCGGTCCACCACCAGCGTATGGAAGTGGTGCCGGTCGCGACGGCGTACAGCGCGGGCGCGCCGTGCACGGTCATGGTGCTTTTCGCGTAGCTGTAATCCCTGCGGTGGCCGTAGGTGTGCGTGGACATGTCCAGGGTCTGTACCCCCAGCAGGTTGATGGCCCCAATGCGGTAGGTGTAGGTGGTGAAAGCGGTCAGGCCATTGGTCGAAACGTCAAGTCCGGTGTCGTTATAACTGTTGCCGGTGACGCTGGCGATAAATACCCACGGGCCTTTCTCTCCCAGGGTGGTGGAGCGCTCGACGCGGTACTGCGTGGCCGGAACTTCCGGCTCTTTCCACGATAAGCTCAGGCCGTGCGGGGCCCTGGTGGAGAAGTCCATGTCATTCGGGGGGGTGGCGAAGGTGTAGCCGTCGTCGAGGCTCCCGTTGCTGTCGTAGTTGTTGTAGTAGTATTCCCAGTGCTTGGGGGACGCATCAAAATGGGGATTGCCTGCTACCCAGTCCGGGTCCTGCTGGGTCACCCAGATGCCGAGGGTGTGAGTGCTGTTGGTCATCAGGTAATCCAGGTAGT
>JAUSCK010000094.1 GCA_030651035.1 Elusimicrobiota bacterium | reverse complement strand
CCTTCGGGAGGTATACACCTCGTCGGGCCTGTCGCGCATAGCGCTTGGCCCTCCGCCCGCTTCGCGGGGAATCCTGCAGAATATTTCTGTCCGCCTGATTTATCTATGGAAACCGCTTCTAACTGCAGGATTCAGGTTAATTTTCGCGCAGGCTTGGTGCCTGAAGCAGGTCACCAGGTGGTCGTTCACCAGGCCGGTGGCCTGCATATGGGCGTAGATTATGGTGCTGCCGACGAACTTGAAGCCGCGTTTCTTAAGGTCGGCGCTGAGGGCGTCCGACTCTTTGGAGAAGGCCGGCAGCTGGCTGAGCCTGGCCCGGCGGTTCACTTTCGGCTTCCCCCCCGTGAAAGACCAGATATATTCAGAGAAGGTCCCGAATTCTTTCTGGACTTCCAGGAAGAGGCGAGCGTTGGCTACGGCGGCGTTCACCTTGAGGCGGTTGCGCACTATCCCCGGGTCTTTAAGCAGGGTCTCCACCTTTGCCGGAGTGAATTTCGCCACCTTCGCAGGATCGAACCCGGCGAAGGCCTTTCTGTAGCCTTCGCGCTTGTTCAGTATCGTGGACCAGCTTAAACCGGCCTGGGCGCTCTCAAGCGTAAGGAACTCGAACTGTACGCGGTCGTCATGCGACGGAACGCCCCATTCTTCGTCGTGATACCGGATATAGAGAGGGCTTGGTCCGTAGGCCCAGGGGCATCTTTGTTTTTCTTTCATCTTTGACTTTTCAGCAGCAGGTTCAGGGCGTTCATCGCGGCTTTGGTAAGTCGGGCGTCCAGCAGGCCCTGCCTTATGGCCCGGACCTGCGCCTCCCTTCCCCAGTGGGGGCCGGCTTCGCGCCCGAGCCTGGCGCAGATCAGCTTCACCGTATGCTCCGTCTCGACGAGGTTCGGCTCGCGCCTCTCCCTCTGCGCTGACGGCTTCAGAGCGTTTCCCCGGGCGGCCAGTTCATACGCCAGCACCGCCACCGACTGCCCCAGGTTCATTGAAGGCTGCTTCTCGCGCGTCGGGATATTTATTATGGCGCGGCAAAAAGAAAGGTCCTCTTTGGTAAGGCCGGTTTTCTCCGAGCCGAAAAGTATCCCCGTTTTTCCCTGTGCCGCCGAGATGAAGGCCGGAGCTTCGGACAGAAGTATCACGTCGCGCCCGGGCTTCAGCCTGTGCAGCGAAGAGGTGCCGAGCAGCTGCGCGCAGTCTTCGGCGGCCTCGGGAACGCTGCCGTAAACTACGGCGGAGTTCACAACGTCCATCGCGTCTATCGCCGAGACCGAGGCTTCCCGCCTCCAGACATTCACCGCCTCCTGCCAGTCGGACTCGAAAGGGGCCACCAGGGCAAGCTCGGCTAATCCGAAATTCGCCATGGCGCGGGCCGCGGCCCCGATGTTGTCGGGGTTGCGCGGCTTTACCAGGATTATCTTAAGGGGGCTCGGCATATGGCGGAAAGTCTATGGCCGGCTAAACGGCGCGCGGCCTTTCCGCCGCCCTGAAATTCTTTATGCGGTGTATGCCCGGATCCAGGGCCGGGGCGCCGGGCTTGTGCTGGGTCAGTACGAAGAAGGACGACGCCCCCGGGAAGCGGGCCCGCAGTATGTTGGAGTTGGCGGGCTCGTTCTCGAAGATCGCCACCACCTCGCCCAGGCGGTCTATGTACGCGCTGACTTCCCTCTTGAACAGCTCGTCGTCCTGCTCGGCTTCTTTTTTAACTATGGTCATGGTGCCTTCCACTCCCACCGGGAAGCCGTAAAGCCTCAGGACCTCCGTCGTTCCCACCAGCATGCGGCCCACGTCGCGGCCCGTGAGATAGATCACCGTCGCCCCCGCCTTGTGGACCCTCTCGACATAGGCCTTCGCGCCCGGTATGGGCATGTCGTATTTCTGGTAGTTGTCGGAGAAGAAGCGCTTTGCCCACTCCTGCTTTATCAGGGCGATCTCCGCCGGGCGGCTGACCCCCAGCTGCCTGAGGGTAACGTCCAGGCTATAGTCTACTATGGAGAGGTTTCGGAAATTTTCGAAGGCGGCGGCCAGCTGGGGCGCTTTGCTGTCGAACTTTTCCGAGATCTCGCGCAGTATGAAAATAGTGCGCGTGCGGTTGTCGAAAAGCGTTCCGTCGAGGTCGAAAATGGCCAGCGTGGACTTTTGCCCCACGGTGCGTTCCCTGACGCGCGAGATAACGCGCTCTAGGGCCCCCGCCCCGCGTTTCGCAGCTGCACTTGTAAGGTTAAGCGCTGTCATCCCGTCTCCTTTATCTGGCGGCTTTGATCCCGCAGGCGTCGGCGAATTCCTGCAGCTTTTCGCCGGTAAGGCCCCGGCCCAGGACGCCGTCGAGGCGGTTTACGAGCCTCCCGTCCTTGAAAAAAAGCACGGAGGGCACCACCTCAACGCCGAACTTGTGCTCGATGTCAGGAAGGTCGTCGACGCAAAGCCTGGCGAAAGCTCCCGGCGCTAGAATAGCGCTTTTTTCGAACACCGGCAGGAATTCGGTGCAGAAGTGGCACCAGCCGGAATAGAAGAGGATCATCCTCCCCGCGCCGCCCTGTAGTTCGGAGTCAAAATCCGCTTTTGTCGTGATGTTCTTCATGTCCGTCCGTCTCCCTCCGCGGGGTAGTATAAGGCGCGGCTAAAACCCCGGCGAATTATTATATCAATTAGTTTTAAACTATTTTTATGTCGAGGCAGTACAGGAGCGCCATGGCTTCGGGCATGGAGAACCTGGCGTCTTTTACCCGGTTGTCGGAGATGCGGATAGCGTAGTTGCGGGCCTGGTCGAGGTTGGCCCCTGTGAGGTCGGTTTTTCCGAAGAGAGCGCCTGAGAAATCGGTATGGGTCAGGTCGGCTTTTGAGAGGTCGGCCTCGCGGAAGTCCGCTCCATTGGCCTGGCAGCGGCTTATGCGGGTCCCGCCCAGGGACAGGCCGAGGAAGGTGGAGTCGTTAAGCAGGCAGCTTTCGAACCGCAGCGGGCAGGAAAGCTTTATCCCGGGCCAGGAGGCTTCGGTCCAGTTTATCCCTACAAGTTTGGAGTCTTTGAACGCGGTCCCTGAAAACAGGGAGCCGCCGAGCTTTACCAGGCTGAGGTTGCAGCTTTCAAAATTGCAGTCCTGGAATTTGCAGAACCTGAAGGCGGCGCCGGTAAAATCGCAGTTCCTGAAAGTGCAGTCGCGGAATTGCCGCGAGGTTACGGCTTTGCCCTTGAAGTCGAGCCCGCTGAAAACTTCGCCGGAGCATTCCTTTTTCACCTTCCCGGTCATGGTCAAAGCTCATGCCTGTGCACGTCGTGGGTGCCCAGGTAATCCAGCGCGTTCTTTGCCGCGGCCTGCTGGGCTTCTTTCTTGTTCTTGCCGGAGCCGAGCCCCAGCGTCTTTTTGCCCAGGTAGACGCGCACGGTAAAAAGTTTCTCGTGCTCGGGGCCGGTTTCGCCCATCAGCTCGTAGTCGGGCGGGCGCTTATGGGACTTCTGTATCGTTTCCTGCAGGATGCTTTTGTGGTCGACGTCCAGCTTCCCGGAAACGTGGCTTTCCAGCCAGGGTATGATCAGCTTCTCGGCGTGAGGGATCCCGCCGTCCAGGTAGACGGCGCCCAGCACGGCCTCCATGGCGTTGGCCAGGATGCTGTGCCGCTTGCTGCCCCCGCTCAGGTGCTCGCCGGCGCCCAGGTTTATGTGGTGCCCGAGCCCGATAACCTCAGCCCAGCGGGCCAGGTTGGCCCGCGAGACCAGGGCGGATTTGCTTTTTGAAAGGAACCCCTCGTCCTCCGAGGGGTGCTTAAGGAAAAGATAATAGGATACGACCAGGCCAAGGACGCTGTCGCCCAGGAATTCCAGGCGCTCGTTGTTCCGGAGGATGCCCCGCTCGGTCGCGTGCGACTTGTGGGTGAGGGCCTCCTCCAGCAACTCCTTGTCCCTGAATTTGTATCCTATTACTTCTTCGAGAGAAGACATTCCTGAGATTAGAAGGCTAAGGGACCAAGGCTGAAGGACAGAACGGGGGATCCCCCCCTTATCCCTAGCCTTTGCCCGCCTAGTCTTTCTTCCCGGATTTTTCCGTGATGTAGCGGACGGCTTCGCCGACGGTCTTTATCTTTTCCGCGTCTTCGTCGGGGATCTCGATGTCGAATTCTTCTTCAAGCGCCATCACCAGTTCCACGGTGTCGAGGGAGTCCGCGCCGAGGTCCTGGACGAACTGGGCCTGCGGGGTGACTTCGGCCGAGTCGACGGCCAGCTGCTCTATTATTATTTTCTTCACTCTCTCTTCAAGGTTTTCTATGACTGCCATTTCGTTACCCTCCTGAATTATTTCTGAATCGCTGAAATTAAAAATTTTCTTCCGGCTCCCCGCTCCCGCTCGCCGATCTTCGACTCCCGACTCCCGACTATTGATCCCCGATTTCCCCCTCTACATGTACAGCCCGCCGTTCACCGACAGCACCTGGCCCGTGATGTAAGCCGAATCGCCGCCGGCCAGGAACAGCGCGGCCTTTGCCACGTCCCCCGGCTCGCCCATGCGGCCCAGCGGGATCAGCTCCGAGATCTTCGCCCTGGCCTCGTCCTTCAGGCCCTCGGTCATCCGCGTGCGTATGAAGCCCGGGGCCACCGCGTTCACCAGCACCTGGCGCGGCGCGAATTCCCGCGCCAGCGACTTGGTGAGCCCTATCAGGCCGGCCTTCGAGGCGGAGTAGTTCGCCTGCCCGGCCTGTCCGGCCTGTCCCACCACCGAGGAAATGTTTATTATGCGGCCGGCGCGCGCCTTCAGCATAAGCCTGGCGGCGGCCTTGGCCATCAGGAAGGCGCCTTTCAGGTTGACGCTTATTACGGCGTCAAAATCGGCTTCTTTCATCCGCAGGACCAGGTTGTCCTTCGTGATGCCGGCGTTGTTTACAAGTATATCAACTTTCCCGAAAGCTTTTACCGTTTCTTCCACTGCTTTTTCGCAGTCCGCCTCTTTTGAAACGTCCAGCGCCAGGGCTATGGTCTTCGCCCCGGTCTTTAAAGCGATGTCCGCGGCGGCCGCTGCGGAGTCCTGCAGCGACAGGTCCGCGACCGCTACCGAGGCGCCCTCGGCGGCGAAAGCCGCCGCTATCTCGAGCCCTATGCCGCGGGCGGAGCCGGTTATAAGGGCGGTTTTGCCCTCAAGGCGCTTCTGGAGCGGGGCGCTTTGCGTCACTCCTTCTCCTTGGCGGCCGTGATCCTGTCCTTTACCTGTTCCATCTGCTTCTTTATATTCGTAACCATGCCCGAAGCGGCCAGGTCCCCGCCGACGCGCACGGCGTTGAAAATGGTGTTGGGGGTCACGCGGCCGTGGCAGACCAGCACCACCCCGTTCACTCCCAGCAGGGGCGCGCCGCCGTAGATGTCCACGTTCATCTTGATCTTCATCTCGGCGAAAACTTTGCGCATCAGCATGGCGCCTATCCGGTAGGTGAATTTGCGCATTATCTGCTCTTTGAGCATTTTAAAAATCACTTTGGCCGAGCCCTCGTAAAGCTTAAGCGCAACGTTGCCGTTGAACCCGTCGGCCACCACTACGTCGGTGAGGCCCTCCGGTATGTCGCGGCCTTCCACCGGGCCGTGGAAGTTCAAGCCCATGTTCTTGATCAGCGGCAGGGTTTCCTGCACCAGGGCGTTGCCTTTGGTTTCCTCTTCGCCTACGGAGAGCAGGCCCACGGAGGGATTCTCGATCTTAAAGAGCGACTTCATATAGACGGACCCCATCACCGCGAACTGCGCCAGGTGCCAGGGCTTGCAGTCCATGTTGACGCCGGCGTCCAGCAGCAGGGTCGTGCCTTTGAGCGTGGGAAGCGTGGCCGCTATCGCCGGGCGTATAACTCCGGGTATGCGCTTCAGTTTAAGCAGGGCGGCCACCATGATGGCGCCTGAATTCCCCGCTGAAATGAAGGCGTCCGCCTTTCCCTCGTGTACAAGCCCGGTCCCCACCATAAGCGAAGAGTCCGGTTTTGAGCGGCACTCCTGCACAGGTTCGCCGGCCATGTCTACCAGCTGCGGGGCATGCACTATGGTTATTCTCTCGGGATTTTCAGCTCCCTGCCGGCGCAGTTCCTCGCGTATTTCAGGATCCTTGCCGACGAGTATAACGTCGTGGCTCAGCTTTTTGACAGCCAGCAAAGCCCCTTCAATGTTGGGCTTAAGGCCGAAATCCCCGCCGTGAGCGTCAAGCGCTATTCGCATCAGTGCTCCAGGCGGTTATTTCTGTTCCTTGCCTTCTTCACCCTTGGGGGCTTTCGCGGCCACCTCAAGTTTTCCGTTGTAGAAGCCGCAGGAAGGGCAGACGCGGTGGGGCAGGCGGAGGGCTCCGCACTGGCCGCAGGCCGAGAGGGATTTAACCTCCAGCTTCCAGTTCTGCGACCGGCGTTTGTCCCTGCGTGCCGGGGTATGTTTGCGTTTAGGATTAGGCATAGTTGTTCCTCGTTTTAGGCCGCCTGATGAGCATGGCTCTCAATACGGCACAGACACAGTCTAGACTTAGATATCTTTCTTTCCGGGCTTCTCCTGCTTTTCCACCCTCAGTCCTTTCAAGGCCTCGAGTGGGCTGGCCTTTTCGGCTTTGCAGGCACAGGACTGCCTGTTGCGGTTCGTTCCGCAGACAAGGCAGCGCCCCTTGCAGCTGTCAGAACACAAAACCTTTATAGGCGCGAGCAGGCCGATGGTCTCCCTTATAACTTCGCGCGTATCTATATATTCTACCGTATCCGGGTATACCTCGTCAAAAGTGTCCTCGAAGGACCGGGTCAGCGGCTCGGCGCAGCGGGCGCATTCCATCTCCAGCTCGGCGCTTACCCGGCCTTCAAGGAGAATCGTGTCCACTCCGACGGAAAAATCCAGTTCCAGGTCGAGCTTTTTAAGCATAACGGGGCGGTCAAAAAGGTCGGCGTAGCCGGCCGGGGCCGGCTCAAGCTTAAGGTTAAGGCCGCCTTCGTCCTTAATGTCCAGGTATTTAAAAATCAAAGGGTCTGTTTCCTGCATAAGAATAATAAGATATCAACTATCAGGGAAATAGTCAAATTGCTCCCGCTCTGCGCGTGCGGCGCTCGGGCGATCGTTTATCGGCTTACCGATCTCCTATTCGCAGTTGATCCTTTCCGCTACGGAGTACGGCGGTTTGCGGTTGGCGCTGTGGTAGGTGCGCACAATTACTTCGGCCAGCAGGCCCATGAAGGCGAACTGCACCGCCACAAGGGCGAAGAAGATGGCCACCAGGAAAAGAGGCTGGTCCTTGACGAAGATGCCGTTGAAGAACTTATTGTGAAGCGTCCAGGCCGCCATCAGGCCCGAGACGGCCAGCAGGCCTAGGCTCAGGCCGCCGAACAGGTAGATCGGCTTGGTGATGAAATCCCCCATGAACTTCACGGTCAGGAGGTCCAGCACCACCTTGAAGGTGCGCGCTATGCCGTACTTGGACTTCCCCGCCGTGCGCGGCCTGTGGTTCACCGGCAGCTCGGCCACGGAGGCGCCGGCGTAGCCGAGTATCGCGGGGAGAAAACGGTGCATCTCGCCGTAAAGGTCGATCGCTTTCAGCATGGAGGCCCGGTAGATCTTGAGCGTGCAGCCGAAGTCGTGGAGCTTGACGCCGGTGACCGCGGAGATCATGAAGTTGGCCGCGCGCGAAGGGAGTATCCGGGAAAAGAACGCGTCGCGCCTGTCCCTGCGCCAGCCGCTCACCACGTCCGCGCCGGCCGCGGCGGCGGCGAAAAGGCGCGGTATGTCTGCGGGGTCGTTCTGCCCGTCGGCGTCCAGCGTCACTATCCATTCACCGCGCGCGGCCGCAATGCCGGCGGCCAGCGCCGCGGTCTGGCCGTAATTCTTCGAGAGCCGCAGGACCTTCTGCCCGGGTTCGGCGGCGAATTTCCTGAGCTCACCGGACGAGCCGTCGGAGCTTCCGTCGTCGACCCAGATCATTTCATGCGGGATCTTCATGCCGGAGAGGGCGGCGGCAAGCTCGTCTTTAAGCCCCCGGAGGTTTTCCTTCTCGTCGAAGACGGGTATTACCGCGGAAATTACAGGCGTCATTTATGAAACCCCTTTTTTGACAAAAGCTCTTCGTACAGGTCTTCCTGCTGCCGCACCATGAAGTCTATGTCGAATTCCCGCAGGTCGGTCGCCGCGGCCCCCGCCGCGAGGCGGGCGCGCAGTGCGGCGTCGCCGAGCAGGCCGGAAAGCGCCGCGCAGAAAGCGTCCAGATCGCCCGGCTCCGGGCAGAACCCGTTCACCCCGTCCTGCAGGATGTCCGCGACCCCGTCGGTGCGGTAGCAGACCGCGGGCAGGCCGGTTTTAAAGGCCTCGACCAGGCTGCGCGGCAGGCCCTCCCAGAGCGAGGTAAGGACGAAGAGGTCCGAAGCCGCCAGCAGCTCGGCGGAATCCTCCCGCCAGCCGGTGAAAAGGCAGGTTTTTTCAAGCCCGCGGTCACGGGCCGCCGCGCGCAGTTTTTCAAGCTCTTCCCCCCCGCCGGTGAAAACGAAGCGGGCCGCCGGGTGGCGCGCCGCCAGGCGCGCCGCCGCCTCGAGGAAATGCCGCGGATTTTTCTGCGGCTTGGCGTTGCCTATGCTGAGCACTACGATATCGCCGGAGGACAGCCCGAGCTCCGCGCGCTTGGCCGCGCGGTCCGTGACGGCCGGGTAGCCGGCAAGCTTCACCCCGCTGCGTATAAGGCGGTATTTTTCCGGCGAGCCTATGCCGGCCGCGCGCGCGGTTTCCATGTTGGCCCTTGAAACAAAAACCAGGGCGTCGGTGAAGCGGGCGCAGATTTTCTCGAGCAGGATGAAGAGCCCGCGCTTAAGGGAGCTCTGCCGCGGATGGAAGCCGAAGCCGTGGAAAGTGTGCACCACCACCGGGACCCCGGCGGCCGCGGCGGCCAGGCGGCCGAGTATGCCGGCTTTGGAGGAATGTGTGTGCGCCACGCCGGGCCCCAGCTTGAGCAGGAGGGCCCGCAGCTCGAAAAAGGCCGCCAGGTCCTTAACGGGGTTTATCTCGCGGGCCAGGCGCCGGGCCGCTACGAGCTTCCCGGGCTCCGCCCTGCTTTCCAGGATCCCGCCCGGTCCCGCGATGATGAAAGCGTCGAAGCGCCGGCGGTCCAGGGCGGAGGCTGTGTATAGGGTGTTGGCCTGCGCCCCTCCGAAGTCAAGGCGGGTTATTATATGCGCTACTTTAACCATTGTGTCAGCGGCCGCTTACCTTATATAAGGGAAAATAATGTCTCAGTATCTCGCGGTACTTGGCTCCCCTGGCCTTGGCCATGCCCAGCGCGCCCAGCACGCAGAGCCCGTCGCCGTCGCCGGTGCCGATGCCGCGCACTATGAAAAATCTCGGATATTTCCCCCTGAAGATCGGGCGTATGCTGAAAAGGCTTGAGCGCAGCGCGCCGGCCCCGAGGGCGGCGGCTATCGGGCCGTCGCCTTCTACCACGGCGGAACCGGCGGTGCCGTCCACCCTTATGGACTTCACCCTTCCGGCGGCGTCGCGCGCCAGCGGTACTATGGCCCGTATGTATCCTATTTTTTTGGAGCGGTTCAGCCTGGACTCGATCCAGCGGGGCTCCAGCAGCAGGGTCCAGTAGACGTCGGAACTGACCGTCTTGTCCTCGGCCAGGCAGAGGAGGCCTTCGGGCGGGCCCTTCAGCAAATGCGCGTAAAAATTGAAGGGCGTCAGGCGGGCCAGCGGCCTGCCGCCGTCGCTTATCCCGCTGAGCGTGAAGCCGCCGCAGGCGCGGTGGTAATCCGCCGGCGCCAGGCCTGCGCCGGCCTGCAGGGTTTCCCCGCGCGTTTCCGCGGCGGCCGCGGCCGAAACCGAGCTTTCGGCCTGCAGCCCGGCGTAAGGCAGGCAGTGGGAGGAGTCGCAGAGCTGGTACTCCCGGCTTTCGTGCGAAAGAAGGCCGGCCAGGCGCAAAAGGCGGGTGCGCACGGTCACCGTCAGCGCCTTCAGGTGTTCAGGGAGCCTGGAGCCGTCGGCCAGCTGGGCCGCCGCCGGGCTGACCATGTTCTCCAGCGAGGTCTCGTTTATGAGCCAGAAGCCCTTTTCGCGCACCAGCGCCAGCAGCTCGCCTGAGACTTCCTTGTCGCCGCGGTTTACGCCGCGGGCGCCGCCAAGGTCCGGGTTCTTTATAAGGATGACCCCGCCGGGGATCTTCGGGACTATGCGCACGCTGTTCGTCGTGGTGTGGGCCGTAGAGCCCATGCTGTCCTTGATCTCGTAGATCCTGTTCATCTCGTCGTAAGAGATCGTCCACTGCATGCCGCTCCTGCCGGAGACTATGTTGCCGAGGCGCGTGTCTACCAGCGTGAAGTCGGCGGCGGCTATGAAGCTGAAGCTTTTGACCAAAGAAGGGACGCCGACCTTATCCGCGTAAAGGCCCACCTTTACTTTCGGCCCCTGGTCGACCGGCAGCGGGTCCTTATGGGCCGGCCAGGCCATGCGGATCCAGTAAAGCATGTTGTCTATTTTTCCCTTCACGTACTTGCGCAATTTCTTTTCTTTTTCAATAAAAAACTTTTCCTCGGGATCCAGGTCCGACAGCGTGTAATAGGTCTGCCAGGCCGGCACGTAAAAGTCCGAGTCCTCATAGAGGCGCGCCAGGTCCAGCTCGGCCTGTATGTTGCGCTGGTCGTAGTTGAGCGCCTCTTTAATGAAGTTCACAGCGTGGGGCCGCTTCTTAAGGCGTTCGAGGTTCGCGCTGATAAGCTGCGCCGTCGGGGAAAGGAGGTAGGGGTAGCGGGTGTAGACCGAGCGCAGGTCTTCGATGGCGGCGGCGGGGCCGCCCAGTTCCGCCTCGGCGATGGCCAGGGCGAAGCGCGCCTGGCTGGAGAGGTCCTGGTCGGCGGTGAGCGTGAGGGCTTTTTCGAAAGCCGCGCGCGCGTCCTGGTATTTCTCAAGGCTGAGCAGGTTCCAGCCTTTTTCAAAGTGTATGTGGAAATCCTCGGGGCTGAGCATTTCCCCCTTCATAAGGTAGGCAAGGGCTTCCGCGTTCTTTCCCGCCTCGGCGAACAGGACCGCGAGGTCGCGCAGCGCGGCGGCGTTCAGCGCCTGGTCGGAGGAGCGGTAGACGACGTATTTAAGCGCCCCGGCCGCGTCCTCGGGCCTGCCGTCCAGCCACTGGGCCGCGGCGTCCGAATACATTTTTGCGAGGTCCTCTCCGGCACCGGCCGGGCACGGGGCGGAAAGAAGCGCCAGGCACAGCAGCGGGGTTCTTAGCATAGAAACAAATTTAGCAATTATAAGGGGAGATAGGGAATAGGACACAAGAAAAATATTTTGAATTCAATTACTGTTTATGTATAATAAGTAGCGACGGGCCATTAGCTCAACGGTAGAGCAGGCGCCTCTTAAGCGCAAGGTTACAGGTTCGAATCCCGTATGGCCCACGTCGATTTGACGAAACTGGAGTAATGAGTAAATCTTACTCATTACTCTTTTTTTTAGGACGGGATGGCCTTTGAAGTCGGGATGGCGGAATTGGCAGACGCGCATGGCTTAGGACCATGTGGGGTAACACCCGTCGGGGTTCAAGTCCCCGTCCCGACACTTAGTTATGATTTCTAGCAATACCGCTTCGGGTGGTTCAGCGCAGCGACCAAGCGAAGCGCAGGAAGCAAGCGACGATATAATGGAGGGCAGAGCCCTCCTTGCGGAGCACCGGGCCGGCACCTTTTAAGGCCCGGTGATCATCCGCCCCGAACGCTGTGCAGTGCGGTCGGGGTGCGACAAAGGCGGAGGAAACATGAACATTACACTTGGTTTCGGCGATAAAATAAAAAAGATCAAGCAGGAGGGCTGCGTGCACGTGTTCGGCGTCAACCTCGACGCCAAGGCGCTGTCCGAGGCTTCGCAGGAGGCGCTGGTCCGCCTGCAGAGCGTGGTGAGCCTGCCCGGCTTCCGCGTGGGCAAGGTGCCGCTGTCCATGATAAAGGACCAGTTCCCCTCCATGGTCAAGGACGAGGTCCTGGATATAGCCGCCAAGTCCTCGCTGCCGGAAATATTCAAAGGGTCCAAGCTCAACCCCGTCGTGGCCCCGCTGCTGAAGAACGTCAGCTACGAGCCCGCCAAGTCGCTCTATTTCGAGATACAGTTCGAGTGTTCCCCCTCTATCGAGCCGAAGGGCTACGAGAAGATCTCCGCCACCCGCAAGGTGCACACGATCACCGACGCCGAGGTGGATAAGTATATAAACCAGGTGCGGGAATACAACGCCTACCTCAGGCCCGCCGCTGAGGGCGAGGCCGCGGCTAAGAACCACTTTGTGATAGTCGACTACGACACCTTCGAGAACGGCGTGCTCGTGGCCGACGGCGCCGTGAAGGGCGAGATCGTGGACCTTTCCAGCCCCCAGACCATAGCCGGCCTGGCAGAAGCTGTGATCGGCGCCAAAAAAGGCGAGAGCCGCGAGTTCGACGCCCCCTTCGGCGACAAGAAGATGCATTTCAAGGTTACGGTCACCGAGCTGAAGCAGAAAGTCGTGCCCGAGCTGGACGAGAACTTCCTGAAGGAAGCCGGCGTGAAAACGCCCGAGGAGCTGAAGGCCAACGTGCGGAAGCTCCTGGAGCAGGGCGCCGCTGAGAAGACCGAGAAGGACATGCTGGGCCAGCTTGAGGAGGCGCTTATAAAGAACAACCCGCTGGCGCTCCCCCCCACGCTGGTGAAGGAAGAGACGCAGGAGCTGCTGGAGCTCTTCAAGAAGCGCGCTCAGGTAGGGGCCGACTCCGGCCAGCACCTCCCGGACGAGTCCCTTCTCGAGCGGCTCAGGCCGGTAGCGGAGCGGAACCTCTCCCTTACCTATATACTGCACCATATAGCCAAGAAGGAGAAGATCGAGGCCACCGACGCCGAGCTGGACGCCGAGTTGGAAAAGGTGCTGACCCGCCTTAATACCGAAGATGAAAAGAAGAGGGGCCGCGAGCTTTTTGAGAAGCGCAAGGAATACATAAGGGCCTCCATGGTGGAAAACAAGACCATGACGCTGGTGAAGGGGAAGGCCGTAATAAAGGAAGAGCATAACTAAGGATTAAGTACTAAGGATTAAGTTTTAAAACCTTACTACTTACCGCTTAATTCTTACCACTTATACAGGAGGAATAATGATAATACCAACAATTCTTGAAAAATGGAACCAGGGCTCAATGGTGTCCTACGACATCTTTTCGCGCCTGCTTAAAGACCGGATCATCTTTTTCGGCGACCCGGAAGGCGCCGTGTCCACCGCTTCCGCCAATATCGTTATCGCCCAGCTGCTTTACCTCGACGCCGAGGACCCCGAAAAAGAGATCAACCTCTACATCAATTCCCCCGGCGGCATGGTCACCGCGGGCCTGGCGGTTTACGACACGATGCAGTTCATCAAGGCCCCCATTTCCACCATCTGCATGGGCATGGCCATGAGCTTCGGCGCCGTGCTGCTGGCCGCCGGCTCGAAGGGCAAGCGCTACGCGCTGCCTAACTCCCGCATCATGATCCACCAGCCCCTGATCTGGGGCGGCGGTATCTCCGGCCAGGCTACCGACATCGAGATCGAGAGCAAGGAAATGCAGGAGAGCAAGACCCGGCTTATCAACATCATGGCCAGGCACACCGGCCAGGACGCGAAAAAGATCCGCGCCGACATGGAAAGGAATTTCTACCTCTCCTCGTCCGAGGCGAAGGACTACGGCATCATCGATTCCGTGCTCGAGCACCGCAAGCTATAAAGCTCCGGCGCGCACGGAAGGAAAGAACTCACCGCTGAGGCGCGGAGGTCGCAGAGTTAAGAAGAGAAAACATTAATTTGGATTTCCACGTTCTGCTCACTCTGTTCTCCGCGACCTCTGCGCCTCTGCGGTGAATCCCGGTAAATCTGGATAAGTCCGCCCGAAGGGCGTTGATTAAACTGTCAACAGGAAATATACCATGGAAGAAAAGCTACCTGCCGAGATCGTTTACCCGCCGTCCCTGCCCGCTATTGCGATCAGGGACGTCGTGATGTTCCCCTACATGGCGCTCCCCCTCTCCGTCGACCGCCCCAAGTCCGTGGCGGCCATAGAAGCGGGCCTCGCCGCCGGCAAGTTCATCCTGGCGCTGGCCCAGAAAAAACCGGCTATAAATGACCCCGCCCCCGAGGACCTTTACGACTACGGCGTGGTAAGCTCTATTTCCCAGTCCCTCAAGATGCCTGACGGGACCATGCGGGTTTTCCTCGAGGGCAGGCGGCGCGCGCGCGTGCGCAAGCTCGCCCTCGACAAGGGGCAGGCTTTCCTAGAGGCCGAAGTGGAGTACCCTGACGAGGCCGTAGAGAAGAGCGCGGAGCTTATCGCCCTGATGCGCCACGCCGGGGAGATCTTCGAGGCTTACGTGAAGCTCAGCACCCGGATAACCCTCGATTCCACGGCCTTCCTCCAGCAGCTGGACAACCCGGCCAAGCTGGCCGACACTATCGCCGCGAACTCCATGTTCAGCCTGGCCGACCGCCAGGACGTCCTTGAGACCGAGAACCCCAGGGAGCGTCTGGAGAAGCTGATAAAATTCCTGGCCAAGGAAGTCGAGATACTCGACATCGAGCAGAAGATCCACGGCCGCGTCAAGACGCAGATAGAGAAGTCCCAGAAGGAGTATTACCTTAACGAGCAGATGAAGGCCATCCAGAAGGAGCTGCACCAGAAGGACGACTTCTCCAAAGAAATAGACGAGATGAAGAAGCGCATCAAGACGGTGAAGATGTCCAAGGAAGCCGAGGCCGCCGCCGAGAAGGAGCTGGCCCGCCTCTCCAAGATGATGCCGTTCTCGCCGGAATCCACCGTAAGCCGCACCTACCTGGACTGGCTGACCGCCCTGCCTTGGTCGACGGAGACCAAGGACGAGATAGACCTGGTAGCCGCTAAGAAGATCCTGGACGAAGACCACTTCGGCCTGAAGAAGCCTAAGGAGCGCGTGCTGGAGTACCTGGCCGTCTGCAAGCTTACCGAGAAACTGAAGGGCCCCATCCTCTGCTTCGTCGGCCCCCCCGGCGTGGGCAAGACCTCCATCGCCCGCTCCATAGCGCGCTCCATGGGCCGCAATTTCGTGCGCATGTCCCTGGGCGGCGTGCGCGACGAGTCCGAGATCCGCGGCCACCGCCGCACTTACGTGGCCTCCATGCCCGGGCGCATACTGCAGAGCATGAAGAAGGCCAAGAGCCGCAACCCTGTTTTCCTGATGGACGAGATCGACAAGATGGGTTCGGACTGGCGCGGTGACCCCGCGGCGGCCCTGCTCGAGGTGCTGGACCCGGAACAGAATAACGAGTTCACCGACCATTTCCTGGACGTGCCCTACGACATCTCCAAGGTGATGTTCGTCACCACCGCCAACACGCTGTGGGGCATCCCGGTCAGCCTGCGCGACCGTATGGAAATAATAGATTTCAGCGGCTACACGCACGACGAGAAAATAGAGATCGCCAAGAAATTCCTCATTCCCCGGCAGCTCAGGGAGCACGGGATCAAGGAGGGCTCGCTCAAGATAGACGAGAAGGGCATAGACGCCGTGATACGCGGCTATACCCGCGAAGCCGGCGTGCGCAACCTCGAGCGCGAGTTCGCCTCCATGTGCCGCCGCGCGGCGCGCATGATAGTGGAGCAGAAGCTTTCCACGGTTACGGTTACCACCGGAAACCTGGGCGACTACCTGGGGATCCCCAAGTTCCTGGCCGCGCGGGCTTCCTACAACGCGGTGGGTATCGCAACGGGCCTGGCCTGGACGGAGAACGGCGGCGAGGTGCTGGCGGTCGAAGCCGTGACCGTGCCGGGGAAAGGCGCGCTCACGCTTACCGGCAAGCTCGGCGACGTGATGAAGGAGTCCGCGCAGGCGGCCTTTTCCTATATCAGGTCGAGGGAGCTGGCCCCGAACTCCTTCGTAAATTCGCATAACTTCCACTTGCACATCCCGGAAGGCGCCATCCCCAAAGACGGCCCCTCGGCCGGGATAACGCTGGCTACGGCCCTCGCCAGCCTTTTCACCGGCAGGGCCGTGAAGCGGAACCTGTCCATGACGGGCGAGCTGACCCTGACCGGCCGGGTCCTGGCCATCGGCGGCCTCAAGGAAAAGGTCATCGCTTCGTTCCGCGACGAGATAAACACCGTGGTTTTTCCGCGGGCCAACCTGAAGGACCTGGAGGAGATCCCGTCCGAGATCCGCGCGAAAATGAAACTGCATCCCGTGGAGAGCATGGACGAGGTGCTGGCGCTGGCCCTTGAGCCGGCGGCCTCAGGAAAGAGATCCGGGCCCCGTCCCCGGAAAAAAATTAAAAGCCGCGGCTAGGAAGGCCAAAGGAAACAGGATGAAGGCACAGATACGGCGCAGGCTTTTTGCAGCGGCAATTTTTCTTGCCTATACCCTCTCCCCTTTCCCCTCGGCCCTTTCCGTTTACGCCTTCGAGGACAAGCTCACTGAAGCGGAAATAGAGGGCACGCTCGAGGGCACCAAGCTCAACGAGGTCTTCGCGCAGTACCTGGCCACCATACAGATGTACGATCCCGAGCGCGCCACGCGGATGGGGCTGCACGGCTCCGACGAATTGCTCACCGCCCGCACGCCGGAGCGGGTCTCCCGCCAGCTGGAAGCCCTCAAGCGGCTGCGCGTCAAACTGGGCGAGGTGAAGAAAGCCTTCATGTACCCCGGCATCAGGGTGGACTACGAAGCCCTCGACCATATACTGGAGGTGGATATCTACGAGCTGGGGAACCTCGGCGCGCTGGCGCGCCGCCCGCAGCAGTACCTGGAGCCGCTTTTCCTTGTCTACCAGATGATGAGCAAGGACTATGAGGACTATAACACCCGCGCCGCGAACGCCATCTCCCGCCTGAAGCAGTTCCCGTTCGTCCTCGAGCAGGCCGAGCGCAACCTTTCGCGCCCCCCGGATATCTGGACCCGCCAGGCAATAAAGCAGTCGAACGACGCGCTGAATTACGTCTCCGACTTCGTCCCGGTGTTCCGCGGCTTCATCCGCTATGACCCGACGCTTAAAGCGCAGGTCGACGAAACCATGGAAAAGGTGAAGGCGGCCCTGGCGCGCTACTCCGAGTTCCTGCTGAAGGACGTGCTGCCTAACTCCGACGGTGAGCTGCGGGCCGGCGACTACACCTACGGATTTTACCTTGAGCGCCTGCACTCGCTGGATATGACCCCCAGCTCAGCCCACAGCTACTCGAAAAAAGCTTTTAAGCAGGCCATGAAAGACCTCCAGAAGGAGGCGCTCAACATCGACGCGATTCTGACGAAGGAAAAAGGCTGGAGGGGCGTGCTGGACAAGCTCCCCAAGGAGCACCCGCAGGCCGGCGACGTGCTGAAGGTCTTCCAGGACGAGATGGACCGCGCCTACCAGCATTTTGACGAGCACAAGGTGGTGGAATTCCCGCGCCAGCGCCTTCTTATAAAGCGCATGCCAGGCTTCATGGTCTCGGTGCTTCCTTACGTGTACTATGCGCCTTCCTTCTCCCTGGATGACACGCGGGTATCCGAGCTTTTTGTCCTGCTGCCCCCGGACAGCGCCCCTGAGGCCTCGCGCGAAAAGGTCCTGGCCTCCGGCTTCAATTACGCCCAGATCGAGCTGCTTACCGCCTATTCCATCATGCCCGGCCTGCACCTGCGCAGCTTCGAAGCTTCCTCCAACCGCTCGCGCATACGCCGCATTTCCCGCCAGCCGGTGGTGACCAACGGCTGGGGCTGCTACGCGGAGCTGCTGGCCGAGGAGATGGGGTACTATTCCTCCTACTGGTCGCGCTTCCTGCGCTGTTATGTGAGGGCGCTGCGCGCCGCCAGGGCATACGCCGACTCGGCCCTGCACACTAAAAGATGGGACGCCCAGCAGGCTTCGCTGTTCTTCCAGGACAACCTTTACATGACCAAGGCGCAGGCGGACGCCGAGGTGCTCAAGATCTCCCTGACTCCCACCGACGCCTTCACTTACATACTGGGAATGGACCGCATACTTGAAATGCGGCGCTATTACGAGCGCACTGAAGCCAAGTACTTCGATCTGCGCAAGTTCCATACCCTTTTCCTCAAGATGGGCGAGATCCCTATCGACCGCATACAGGAGGAGATGAAGCGGATAAAGCGGGAAGAGAGCAAGATGATAAAATGACAGCGCCCGCCGTTTCATTTTCAGGGGTTGAGAAAACCTACAGGCGCCCCCGCCTGCTGGGCGCAAAATACCATACTGCCGTAAAGGGGCTTTCGTTCGAAATACAGGCCGGCGAAATTACCGGG
>JAUSCK010000083.1 GCA_030651035.1 Elusimicrobiota bacterium | reverse complement strand
AGCGCTCCGTTTCCTGCCAGCCGGAGCCGTCCCAGGAATACCCGTTCAGGGCGGCGTTGGAGCAGTCGTTCTCCGGGAGTTGGCTGGTATCCTGCTGTATCCGAATCTGCACGGTGGAGATGCCGGAAGTAAAGTCGGTCGCAGTGCCCACAATGCTGGAAACCATAAGCTGGAAGCTGTCGTCCGCGGGCGGGGAGGTTATCTGCGAGTCCGGAGGCGTGACGTCGTACCTGATGGCAGTAGCAGCTGGCGGCGTCATGACATTTAAGGCCAGGTCGTCCGCTATAACCTGCAGTTCGTAGTTCCTGCTGTCGGTCAGCGGGGGCGCGGCGGCCGACCAGGTATAATTTGGGGTCGAGCCGGAGACAGAGGCGGTTATCCACTTCTGCGTCGGGGAATTGAAGGTAGACGACTGCGTGTCGTAATAAAGCCCGGAGTCCGCTTCGCGCACAGAAACCGAAGCGGATTTTATGCCGAAACTATCAAAAGCGGTGCCGGAAACAGAAGCCAGTGCCTTGATATTACCCCCCAGGCCCGGAAGGCTTACCGGGTAGATAATGGCGGCGGCCGGGGGCGTAATGTCGTAGACAAAAGTAATGGAAGAAATGGCAGTCTCAACGTTGCCGCCGGGCATGGCGTCGTCGATGGCCCGCACGCGCACCCTGTAGGCGTAGCCGTCCTGCAGCGGCGGCGAGCTGAAACTCCAGACGCCGGCCGCGTAGGTCCCGTTCAGCGTGGCCCCGGAGAGCGGATAGAAAGTTTCGGAAGTGCCGGTAAAGGTTCCGGGCACCACACCGTCCCACCAGCCGGCGCCCGGTGAAACTTCCTGCACGCTAACCGCTATCTGCCCCATCGCGGCTATACCGCTCAGCGAGTCCTCCGCGGTGCCGGTAATAGTGGCCAGCGCTTTTAAGCGGGCGTTATCGCGCGGGAAGGTCACCCTGGAGACCGGCGCCAGCTTGTCCGCTATAAAGGTCACAGAATCCTTCCCTAACGTAAACAAAGAGTCGTTCCCGTTCGACGACGGGCCTAAGTTGGGCGGCGCACTCTTGTCCTTGCCCCGGTACTGCACCCGGTACTCATAGCCGTTGACCATTTCGGCGTTCAGGACCGCGTGCGTATAGCTCCATACCTCTGAAGTCCCGCCATTTACGCTGAACCAGGCGGTGTTGCCGTCTGCTATGTTGAAGCTCCCGCCAATATCATCCCACCATTTTTCGGTATCTACTTCACGTATGCGCGCCTGCGAGCCGCCGTCATTTATCAGCGCCAGGCCGGCGGCACTGCCGGAAGGGCCATCAAAAGCCGAGCCGTTCACTGGGTCTATCTGCCGGTGATAAGCCGCCGGAGGAACCCCGCCCAGCCCCGTCACCGCGCCGGTCGGCTTGGTTATGTCGTAGGTTATGCTGCGCGTGGAATATACCAGGCTGTAGTTGCCGGCCTTGTCTTGGGCGCGCGCGTTCATCTCGTAGGAATTGCCGCTGACCAGGTTCACACCGGCCGGGCCTCCCGGCGGCGTGCCGGTGCTGAACCACTTGGAGTACGGGACCGTTTCTGTTGTGGAAACCACGAACCACGCCGCGTCCGGAGATGACTCGGTGTAGTTATTGGTGCCCCAGTTCCAGTACTGGCTGTTGCCCAGGCTCTTCACGCGCAGGGATGTTTGAGCTATCTCTCCTAAACTGTTAATATCGGCCGAAGTGCCGCTGATATAAGGCAGCGCGCCCAGGTACGCCTCTACCCCCGTCGGAGAAGTGATAGCAACAGTCGGCACTTGTATGTCGTAAACGAATTCCTGCGTGACAATGGTAGAGGTGTTGCGCGCCACGTCCATCGCCCGGGCTTCAACGCGGTACTTCGTGTTAGTCACCCAAGTGGGCGTGGAGGCGCCGCTCAGCGCCCAGTCAGGCCACGTGTGCGACGTGTCAGGCAGCCAGACCCTGTCAGGGGAGACGAAGCCGGCGCCGGTCCACCACAGGCCGACAGGCGGGTCCTTCTGGATGCCGATTTCCACCTTGAGCATGTCGGACTTATACACTCCCCCGGCAGCGGAGGCGTCAGCCGTGCCGGCCAGCTGCGGCAGGGTGTTGTAGAAACCGATAGCGCCGGGCGCCGTTAGCACAGGGACGGGCTTAGCGGAATCGTAGTAGAAATAGGAGGTGGTATAAGCGCTCATGTTCCCGGCTATATCGAAAGCGCGGGCCTCGAGGCGGTACCGGTAGCCGTCCTTGAGCGGCGGGGGCGTATAGCTCCAGCTCGTGCCGCCCGCGCCCTGCCAACTGCTCACGTTCACAGTCCACCCGGTGGTATGCCAGTAGGAGCTGGACAGCACGTCGTAGATCTGTACCTCGACCTTGTCTATTCCGATAGCGTCCGCGGAAGCTCCGTTCATCACGCTCAGATAGTAGGCGCCCTCTGAGGAGTTTCCGCCATAAGAACGCTCATTAACCGGATTAGACACCGACACTAACGGTGACACGGTGTCGGCGGCAAAGGTGCTTGTGGCGTAAACAACAGACCAGTTGCCGGCGGTATCCCGGGCTTTCGCCACCACGGTATAGCTGGACCCGTTCACAATACCGACTGCCGAAGAATCGTATGTCCAGGAGGAAGGATGAACGTCGGCGCTGAGCCAAATCGGGTTTGACTGGTTGAATAAATTGATACCATTCCAGTACATATCATTAAAGTTATTTTTTATCGCCACCTCCACCGCCGCCACCGCCGCATTATCCGCCGCCGTCCCCGCCACCTGGGGAAGCGAATTCCGGAACGAGTCGTTCGCCGGCAGCGTTATCCCCACCGTGGGCGGAACAAAGTCGTCCCAGTCCACATAACCGTTCGGGTCGTTCTCAAAAGCGAGCCCGTCTTTAATGCCGGAGGAATTACGCACCGTAATGCGGGAGTCGGCGCTCAGCGAGAGTCCGTTGATATTTATGTCGCCGGTATTGAACCCCATGCCGGTAAACGTTGAAACAAAAGTGCCGCCCAGGAAGTTGATGGCCGTGGCTCCGGCGGTAAGGGAATTAAAAGTCAGGCTGGAAATTGAAAGAGTCGCCCCCACAGACTGCGTGGCGATATTAAGGCCGTATCCTCCGCCGGCAACGGTATTAGAGGAAAGCTCAAGCTTACCAGAATTATAAGCATCCAGATAAATAGCCGCTCCGTAAGTCCCGCCGGAGAGCGTGCTTGAGGAAAGCCTCAGGTTCACGCTGCCGCCGGCCAGCCTGAGAGCATAACCCGCGGTATTGGTGGCGACTAAAACAGTTGAGTTGAAAATGGTGGCTGTAGAGCCGCTGATATAGGCCGCGGTGGAACCCTGTACATATGAGCCGGACACAATATTGGCCGAGCTGGTTATTATGGAAAGGGCTTCATAGCTGCCGCCGCCGGTGACGGTGGAATACGAGATAGTGTTGTAAGCTCCGGTGACGAAGTACGCGCTGCGGCCCAGCGTATTTGAGATGTACGAGCCCGTTACGGTGTTGGTGGAGGAATTTTCTGTTAGGAATAGAGCGGAATAAGTGGCATTGTTGCAGGTTATGGTGGAATCAGCGATGGTGTTATTATTCGCGTTCAAGTCCAGGAACGCGCCCCGGCCCAACGTACTGCGGATGTATGAACCCGTTATGGTATTGAACCCGGAACTATTTGAGATATACAGACCGGCATTACCGGCATCTTCACTGGTCATGGTGGAGTAAAGAATGTTGTTGTAGCTCGAGCTCACGGAGAGGCGCGCGGCATAGCCCTTCGGGTTATAGATGTATGAGCCCGTTACGGTATTATAATCGGAATTGTATATGTAGAGGGCGGACTTGATGGAGCTGCTGCTGATCAGGGTTGAATAAGAAATAGCGTTATAGTTGGCTCCGGATTTTAAATATGCGCCATCGCCTGACAGGCTGGAAATATATGAATTTGTAATTGTGTTGGAGGTGGCGCCCAACAGGTAAAGGGCGTATTTGCCGCTGAAATTGCTGGTCATGGTGCTGAAGGACACCGTACTGCTTGAACCTTCGACCTGAAGCCCGTGGGCATTTTGCACGGTTATGCTTGAATATGACACAGCGCTGTAGCTTGAAATCAGTATACCGGCGGTGGCGATCTTCCCCCCTGAAATCACATTAACACTTGAGATATTCAGCGAATCTGACGAGGCATAAATGCCGTAAGTAACCGTATTGGTGGATATAATATTTATCCCCTGCACGTTGACGCTGGTATTTAATATCTTGAAAGCCGCATAGGAACCAGTCGGCGGGTTAACCGCAGGCCTGGAGCTTACAAAAGTCGGATCCGCCATTATCAGAAGCCGGTAACCGCCGGTATTTATCCGTTGCACCGTCACCTGTTCGGAATAAGTCTGCGTGTCGCGTATCACCACGCAGGTGTCGGCGGTGAGATTCTGATTCAAGGCATTAACAGCAGCCTGAATGGTTGAATAGTAAGGCGCGCCGGATTGGGCTACATTTACCGTAGCCGCCGCGTCGCACCCGGCGGGCGCCGGATAAGCTGTATAAAATGACAGCCCGCCGCTAGACGCGCTGACGGCGGCGCCGTAGCCGGGGAACAGGTCCGCGGCAACCGCCCCCGCTGGAAGCAAATAGCAGAACACGGCAAAAACACGCAGGGTGTTCGCCGGTATCCCGAATATCCGCTCCCGCCTTTTCATATAAATTTCCGTTTCCCGCCTGATTGGACCCTTGATTTTGCGCTGTTTTCGTGCTACACTATTTCCATGAAAACCGATTATCTCAGCTCCCAGCAAGCTACGGCGCAGGTGTTTATTATGGCATTCCGGATATTGCCGCAAGCGGTCAAAAACCAGGTGGTGCTGAGCATGATGAGCGACAAACGCCTGCGGGAAGACTTCACGGATCTGGCGATAGCGCAAGAGCGGGCTGAAGAACCTTGCAGGCCTTTCCGGAAATTCCTGTCCGAAGCAAAAAGAAAACATAAACTGTGACCCGCTACCAGGTTTCCATCGCCCGCAGCGCGGAAAAAGAATTCCTTTCTTTGCCCAATCTCATTCAGGCGCTCCTGAAAGACCGTCTGCTTAAACTGCAAACCAACCCAAGATCCGGCCAGACAAAAAAACTGCGCGATTCCGACAAATACCGCCTGCGCATGGGAAACTATCGCGTCATTTACTCTATTAACGATTCTATCCATGTCGTTGTTGTGCTCTCCATTGGCCACAGGAAAGAAATCTACCGATAAGAGACATTCCAACGGGCCGGTCATTCTACGGCAATTGTGCGACTCAGGATAAAAACCGCATTGGCCAAATCGCCCGGCTGCGGACTTATTACCGCCGATAAAAAACTTCAGCATAAAAATGCAAAAAGATGCAAAAAAGCTTCTGTTGCCTTTTGCCCCATTGAATACGGTCTGATGAAGCTGCTCCGCAGCCTCCATGTAATCAGCCCTGCCGGTTTCACCGGTCAGATTAAACCTTGTTTTTTTCATACCGAATAATCCCGCTCTTCCTTAATATGTACGGCTAAAAGTTCACTCCAGCCAACAACTCGGTTCGCAGATTCCAGGTATTAGCGTGCTCCGTGTGCGCCACCCAGGCGCGCAAAGAGTCCTTAATAGCCCGCAAACCCACCTCGCGCCAGTCAGCGCGCATTTCCTTATACCGCCTCACAAACTTCGCCACATTCGCCCCGTCAAGCCGGCGGTAGCAGGGGAACAGCCGGAACCCCAGAAACCCCAGCCCGCTCCACGCCGGGAGGACAAAAGACTTATTCGCTTTCAGTTCCAGTTGAAGCTTGTCCCGCAGAAACCCGGCGATGCTGTCTTTTATCCCCGCCAACTCGCGCTTACAATCCCCGAAAACCAGGAAATCGTCCATATAGCGCAGATACCCGCGCCGCCCAAGCCCCTGCTTAACAAAGCGGTCAAGCTCATTAAGGTATATATTGGCGAAAAGCTGGCTGGTAAGGTTGCCTATGGGCACGCCTGCCCCGCTCAAGCCGATAATTTTGCGTATCAGCGCCAGGGTGCGCCCGCACGCGATCTTTTTTGAAACAAGGGAATAAAGTGTTTCGTGGTTTATAGAGAAAAAGAATTTCCGCACATCGCACCGCAAAACGAACTTATGCAGCCGCAGGAAATGCTGCGCGCGGTCCAGCGCGGCGTGCGTCCCTTTTCCCTCCCTGCAGGCGTATGATTCTTCCATAAAACCCCGCTCAAACAGCGGCTCAATAACATTGCATAGCGCGTGGTGCACCACCCGGTCCCGGTACGGCGCGGCCACAATAGGCCGCTCTTTAGGCTCAAAAACCGTGAACCTGTGGTATTCGCCCGGCGTCCATTCTCCGGATATCAACTCTTCCCGAAGTTTCAGCAAATTCCTCTCCAGCCCGAAATTAAACCGCGCTACCTCTCCACGAAACCGCTTCCCCCGCTGCGCCAGCCTGGCAGCCAGCAGCAGATTAGGGAAAGCCGTTATCCCGTCAAATAACCGCCTGTATGTTTTCATAAAAAACCGCCCATGGCCCGGCTATGCCGGGGTGTACTGGCCACGCGAGCGCCCACGTTGTTGTTACGGTTAGTGTTCGTCCAGCCCGCGTTGTTGCGGTCGGAGACACGCGCGTTCGTCGCGTTGTTGTTCCAGCTACCGCCGCGCAGGCCGGCGACAGACTTCAGGGGGCCCCTTTTTTTACATCCTCTGCGCAGACAGGGTTCTGCCCCCCCATTTTGAGTTTTCAAGCTCAAACATGGGGGGGTTACTGCCTGCCCGCGCAGAACGGCCGCGCTATTCGCGCTACTCTTCGTCCCGGGTGCTACAGGACAGGGGCCAGGCCCTTTGGACACCTCTAAGCGCGCTTCCGGTTTCCGTGGAAACCGGAATTCAGGCTTTAAGGCAAACCGGACCATGGTTTTTTTACGGCAAATTACAGTCATACCTTATTCCCGGCGGATTTTATCCAGCCGCCCACCATTCTGCCTATTTCCAGCATAGCATTGGCGCAAAATTCATAGCGCCGGGTATCCAGGCAGCGTAATTTATAAGCGATCCGTATCTGGTACCTTATTTTCTCAAGCTGAAGATTCGCCTGCCGGAGCGGTAACGCCTTATCACGGCTGTAATTGGCTTCAATAAGTTTATCCAGCACATCCAGCAGCCCGGTTTCTATCCTGTCCCCCAGAAGAAACCGGCGATTCCTAGGAAACTTATCCAAAGCGGGTATCATCCACTCGATAAAATCCACGAGTTTGGGGATAACCTGCATTACTGAAGTTTCCTGTGGCATAAATTTATTTTTCTATATTCCCACTTCTGCCCGCTTCTTTCTGACTTCTTGCCTCTGTATTCTGACCGCTCTCTTCTTCCCCCTGCTAAGGTGTAAAGGGGGAATAAGGGTTAATTAAGGTGTCCTGGCCACGCGAGCGCCCACGCTGACGTCACGGCCAGTGAACGTCCAGCCCGCGTAGCCGCGGCCGGAGACACGCGCGTTCGTCGCGCCGCTGCCCCAGCTACCGCCGCGCAGGCCGTAACCCGCACCACCGGGCGTGGGCCAACCCACCGGCCAGGCTACCGTGCCAGTACCGTTTAAGGGCACGCTGGTATACGCACTGTTTAAGATAAGCTCCAACACATTCCCGGCCAGGTCGGCTATCCCCCACGGCGAAGCGCCAGTTTCCGCCGCTGTGCGGGAAACATCACCGCTCATGTAGCGCCCCACATCCAGCACTTTCTGAGACATGCCGGCCACATAATAGTTCATGTATTTGCGGATATGCGTTCCGCCCTCGTTCGGCGGGGCATAAGTTATGGCATCCGGCGCGGCGTCGCCCCACGGGTATGTGCGCGCGTCGGTGATCGTATCGCTTATATCACGCCCGGCTTTCTCCCATTCCATCTCAGTTGGCGGGCGCAGGCCGGCCCAGCTCATATAGCTCCAGGCGTCCGCTACCGATAAATAGTTCTTGGCCGCGTATCTACCCACCGCCGTGTATTTGTTGGGATATATGCCGACGCTAGTCATGTTGTGGCCATAGTTGACTGTCGCTTCATACAGCGCCGCGGCCGAAGCTGACGGCGCAGTATTCAGGAAATCCGCGTACTGCCCCTGCGTTATCTCATAGCGCCCGATGTAAAAACCATTGTAGCCGTTGGGCCAGCCCGCCGCCGCGCCGGAAGGCAGGTCGGCCCCCGCGTTGGAACCCACGGTTTTCGGCCCGGCAATATTGTTGTAGCCCGTTCCCCCGATATTGCCGGCATTATAAACAAAACTGCCGGACGGTACCTTTACCATGGAGACGGCAAACACCTTTACAACCGCCGTGTTTGAGAACAACACCCCGTCCGCGCCGAAGTTCCAGGTTACGGTGGCCCCGGCGGTCCAGTAGTCGGAATTTGCCGCGTGATTTACAAAAACGCCCTTATTATCGCTTGCCGCCGTAAGCGCCGCCCCCGCGCCGACAACCCCGCCGGTAAGCGTGGCGTGGTTCCAGGTGCCGTCCGCCCCGGCGGCGGTGGAGAACTTCACAAATATCCAATCCGCCGTATTATACGCCCCGCCGCCCGGCGAGCCGCCGGTTGAAACATTATTCTCGGCTATGCTAAAGCCCACGTTTACCAGGCCTGCGCTGGTGGGGCCGTACAGGTTCACGCCGCTTATGGCCAGGTGGTTTACCGGGCTGACCGCGGCGAACCGCCCGGTGGTGAAACTGGCCGTGCTGGACCAGGCGCCGTAAGAACCGCCATCCGGTTTTGCCCGCGCCCGCCAGTAATACTGCGTGTAGGCATTAAGTTTTGCGGTGGAGGAGGAGTAAAACACAAACGTGGCCGTGCTTACCGCCGAATAAGCTTCATCTCCAGTTGAAGCAGTAGTATCCTGCCCGCTGAACGCACCCGAGGACGCGAACAACTGCGCCACAGTCTGGTCAAAATTGACCTGCGGGTTGCCGCCCTGCGAATCCATGGTTTGAAGTGTGTCCACCTGGAAATGATACTGCACCGACGCGCCCAGCGTAAGATCCGCCGCGCTTAGCGCCGGGCTTTGTGAAACCCCGGTTGCGCCCTCCGCCGGAGAAAACAGCGCGGGTAATATCCACACCCAGTTGGCATTATTGTTACCCGCATTTGTGGAACCGCGGCAAGCTGCGGAATTATAGAGTGCGTTCGAGTCCTGTATCTCCGCGTAGCTTACGGTTTGCGGGCCGTTCGGGAAACTTATATACCACTTAGCGGCGGCAACAGAGGACCTTAATTTAACCAGATTCCCCGGCGCACCGGCAATTGAAAAAACATTGGTCACAGTCTGGGTTGAATTCGCAGCAAAGTTTATTGTTTTCCCGGCGGCTCCGGAAACGAATGAATAGAAAGTGGTGCTTCCGGTAATGGCGGAAGTGGCGGCGCTGTTCTCGAACGCCACCGTTGACGTCCCGGCGTTAAACGCGCCTGAATTCACCCAGTCCGCTGAAACGGTTATTTTTGAATTGCCGCCGTTCAGCGTCCCGGCCGGGTTAATGGTTATGGTGGAAGTTATCAATTCATCGTTGTTGGCGAATGTAACGGTTGCGTTATTGATGGTAAACCCGGCAAAAGCGCGGCTCGCCGGCAATAGCAATAGCGCCATTGCCGGCAAAACTGCAAATACGATTTTCTTCGCCCGTATCGCCATATTAATTCTGTGACACAACACCTACATTCCGCTCCCGCAGCCGCGTTGCCATGCACCCCGGCGACATTAATATTATGTCACCTGATTTCCGCTCACCTGGCTACTTCAATCGGAAGTCTATCAGAAGCCTATCGGAAATTTACATTTCCGATAGCACATAACGCCGCCATCTTTTAGTTCCTTCCGGCTGGACAATTCCTAGTTTCGCCAGGGCTGTAAGATCGGTATATATAAAGGCTCCTGCTGCCTTTCTCAAATAAGCTTCGCGCCCGCCGCTTGCGTGTAGGCGGATTTGCATTGGCCGTCTGATGGGCATAGCCCTTGATAAGGCACTGGCATAGCCTTGACAAAAGCTTGAGAAAAATGCCAAAAAACCTAGCAGGCAGGCAGGCCTAGGTCCTTTGGCTCTTACGGGCCGGAATGGAATTGTGTAAAATGTATTCATCAGATTTTCTATGTATAATTTCCGGGGTTAATATGAACAACAATAATAAATCCGAACCGGCAACAAAGGCCGACCTGCAAGAACTGGCGACAAAAGCCGACCTAAAGAAACTGGAGCAAGCTACAAAAGCCGACCTGAAGAAACTGGAGCAAGCTACAAAAGCCGACATACAAGAGCTGTCACAGACCACAAAAGCCGACATACAAGGGCTGGCACAGACCACGAAAGCCGACATACAAGAGCTGGCACAGACCACGAAAGCCGATATACAAGAGCTGTCACAGACCACGAAAGCCGATATACAAAAGCTGGCGCAAACTACCAAAGCCGACCTGCAAGAACTGGAACAAAAACTAACCGGCAAGATAGACGCTGTCGAGCAAAGGCTGGAGAAGGTATATTTAAGCCAGGTTCAGGCTGACTCCAGACTTGAGCAGAAAATGGATAAGATGATCGACAAGATGGATAAAGTTTACAGCAATGTAATGTCGGCATATGAGAAAACCATTTTCAAGGGCGAAAAATACGATCAGAAAGCGCTTACCCATGCGGATATGCTGACGGACCACACCGCAAAGCTTTCCGAACACGAAACCCGCATCTCAGAATTAGAAACCAAACCGCGTTAATTATCATTTTCTATTTCCGCCCGCCTTCGGCGGGCGTCCAAACTACAACTGCGCCTGCAACTGCGGGGAGGATTACAGATTTCCAGATTTAGGATTCCGGATTATTTTCTCCTACCGCAGCGGAACCCGAAGGCCGTGGCCGAGTACGACGGGGCGCCGGTCGCGTCGAAGGCGAACACACCCGCGTTCGCGGCGCTGCCCCAGCCGCCGCCCCGGAGCACCGCCCTGGCAGCGCCTGCGCCGTTATAAGCCCCGTAGTAATCGTCACCAAAGGCGGGTGAGGTGGCGCCGACCGAAGTAGGCAGGCCTGTGGCAAAATCATAGCCTGTAACATAGTTATTGGCTAGTCCGTTTGTGGGGTCAGCGGTCATAACAAAATCCACCCACTCCCAGACATTGCCGATCATATCGTAGACCCCTTGCTGTGTGACACAGGTAAGGCTTGCTCCCGTTGTAAGTGCGCCGCCGGTATTCGTATTACATACCATTAATCCCTCCCCGCTCTGCTCGGCCGTGATGTTCCACTTGCTGCCTTTATAATTCGCCGCATTAGACCATTCCATATTGGTGAGCAGGTGTTTCCCCGCGTTCTGGCAGGCCTTTTTGGCCGCGCACCAGTTGATATTGACCAGCGGGGTTTGTCCCGAGGCGGAACCGGCAATAGCGGTGGTGGCATTGGCGTCCACCTCGGCCTGGGAACCGTTGGTGCAGGTATCGTTGCTTACAGCGCCGCTGACTAAATAGGCCTCATATTTATCAACACAATAGGGGTAGGGGCCGGGGATATAAGCCATATCCGCTGGGCAGGTGGTTGCTTCGCCCACGGCAGCGGCGTCAACATACTGCCTGGTGGCCGCGTGCAGCGCCGCTGTCGGGTCGGAGGTAAGAGTAAGCGCGCCGGAAAGCGTCAAAGCCCCCGCGGCCGTGAAAGTGCTCCTGGTCGCGCCGGAGCCGAACTGGGCCGCTCCGTTGACTTCAAGCCGCGTGGCCGGGCTGGTTGTCCCGATACCGACATTGCCGTTCTTGACGACAAATGTGGAGACGCCCACTGAAAATCCCGAACCGGCAACCGCGGCTGTCCCGTTAATTACGGTATTCCCGTCGGAATCAGCGCTGAACACGGTAACAGCGTCCTTATCTTGAATATAGAATTTAGTTGACCCGTTATTCGAATCCAGTTTAACCTCCGCGTCTTCCGAAAACGCGTAATTCGCAGCGCCCAAAACCAGGCATATCCCTAAAAGGCTTTTAATCCGTATTGTTTTTTTCATAATATCCCGCCTCAATGCATTGGCGCCTTAAAGGTTAACTCAAGAGTTCTGAATTATTTTCTCTTACCGCAGCGGAACCCAACACTGGCGTACGAAGTCGGGACGGAGTTCATGGCAAAAGAGAACACGCCGGCGTTCGAGCCGGCGACATATTCCCCTCCTCTTATCGCCGGTCTGGCAGCACCGGCGCCGGTATAAATAAAATAATAATCGTTCCCATATGCGGCAGATGAGGTACCGGTAGATGTTGGTATCCCCGTAGCAAAATCATAGCCCGTAACATACCCGGCCGGTAATCCATTTGTGGGGTCAGCGGTAGCTACAAAATCCACCCACTCTTGTAAATTGCCGATCATATCGTAGACGCCTTCCTGTGTGACACATAAAGTCTTTGCTCCCGTAGCCGTTGCGGCACCACCGGATGTAGTACATCCCATCCCCTCCGCAGTCTCCTCTCCCGTTATGTTCCACTTGCTCCCTTTGTAGTTCGCCGCGGTAAACCATTCCATATTAGTGACCAGATGTTTTCCCGCGTTTTGACACGCCTTCTTGGCCGCGCACCATTTGATATTCGCCAAAGGAGTTTTGGAGGCCTCGGAACCGGCAACGGCGGTAGTGGCGTTAGCGTTTACCTCGGCCTCGGAGCAACTGGTACAGGCGGAGGTATTATCAACCGTTCCGGCATTACTATTCCAGGCCTCATATTTATCAATACAAAAGGGATTAGGGCCGGGGATGTAGGCCATGCCCGTGGGGCAGGCGTCCACATACTGCTTAGTGGCCGCGTGCAGCGCCGCTGTCGGGTCGGCGGCCAAAGTGAGCGCGCCTGCAAGCGTCAACGCACCTGTGGCCGTGAAAGTGCTCTTGGCCGCCCCGGAGCCGAACTGGGCCGGGCCGTTAACATCCAGCAGCGTGGCCGGCGACGTAGTCCCGATGCCGACCTTGCCGGCTTTGACTACGAAGGTGGAGCCGCCCACTGAAAACTCCGAACCGGCAACAGCGGCTGTCCCGTTAATTACGGTATTCCCGTCCGAATCGGCGCTGAAAACGGCGGCGGCGGCATTGTTCTGCACTATCAATTTAGTTGTGCCGTCATTCGAATTTAGTTTAATTCCCTCGTCTAGCGAAAACGCGGGACTCACAATGCCTGAAACCAAACATATCCCTAAAAAACTCTTAAGCAATATTATTTTCTTCATATCTTTTCCGGTCCGCATACATATTTTTCTTTCTGCCCGCCGGGATTACAGATTGTAGGGTTCCTGATTCCGGATTATTTTCTCCTGCCGCAACGGAACCCGACGGCCGTGCTCACGAGGGACAGGGCGTTGGTCGCGTAGAAGGCAAACACCCCGTTGCCAGTGACGTTGTCCGAGCCGCCACCACGGAGCACCGCCCTGGCAGCGCCTGCACCGTCATAAGCCCAGTAGTAATCATTGCCAAAGGCGGGTGAGACAACGCCACTAGCAGTAGGTATGCCAGTGGCAAAATCATATCCAGTAATGTAGTTTTGGGCTACTCCATTTGTGGGGTCAGCGGTCATCACAAAATCCACCCACTCCCAGACATTGCCGATCATATCAAAGACGCCTTCTTGCGTAACACAACCGGGACTCGCTCCCGTAGTGCAGGCAGCACCACCACATTCACTTGCCGTATTACAAGACATCACTCCCGCGCTCTGCTCGGCCGTTATGTTCCACTTGCTCCCTTTATAGTTCGCCGCAGTAAACCATTCAGAATTCGTGAGCAGGTGTTTCCCGGCGTTCTGGCATGCTTTCTTGGCCGCACACCAGTTTAAAGAGACCCGTGGAGTTGTCCCGGCGGCGGAACCGGCAACGGCGGTGGTGGCGTTGGCGTCCACCTCGGCCTGGGAACCATTGGTACAGGTACCATTATTTACTGAGCCGCTTACCAGATAGGCCTCGTATTTATCAATACAGAAGGGGTAGGGGCCGGGGACATAAGCCATACCGGCGGGGCAGGCGTTCGGCTCCGCCAGTACGGTGTCAACATATTGTTTGGTGGCCGCTTGCAGGTTCGCTGCCGGGTCGGCGGCGAGAGTGAGCGCGCCGGCAAGTGTCAAAGCCCCCGCTGCCGTAAAAGTGCTCTTAGTCGCCCCGGAGCCGAACTGGGCCGCGCCGTTTACCTCCAGCAGGGTGGCCGGCCCCGTGGTCCCGATGCCGACATTGCCGTTTTTGACTACGAAGGTGGAGCCGCCCACTGAAAATCCCGAACCGGCAACCGCGGCTGTCCCGTTAATTACGGTATTCCCGTCCGAATCAGCGCTGAAAACAGTGGCGGCGGCATTGTCCTGCACTATCAATTTTGTTGACCCGTCGTTTGAATTCAGCTTGATCTCCGCGTCTGCCGAAAACGCGCAATTAACAATGCCTAAAACCAGGCTCATTCCCAAAAAAGTTTTAACCAGCATCTTTTTTTTCATAGTACCTTCTCTAAAAAGGCGAGATCCAGGCGCAAGCCCACGTGTGCGGGGTTTGGGCGTGACAAAAACGCAAAAATAACGCGCGTTTTTAGACAAACGCGCTTAATATGCGCTTCTTACAGTCTAATAGATAAAAGTCAATTTATCAATGGCATATTGGTAACACCCGCATTTTGGGGAAAAATGCGGTTTTTGGGGCTTTTTAGACTTTGGGGCAGGCCGGCTGTTGCCTTTTCCGGAAGGAATAGGTTTAGGGGCGGGAGGAACTATTTCACTATAGCGAACTTCTTTATGGTCTTTTTGTGCTCGCCGGTGGGCTCGAATTTGGTGTGGATGGCGTAGAGTAGACGCCCGAGGCCACGCCTGACGGGATGTTCCAGTCGGCTTCCCAGCCGTCGTTCCTGGTTATGTACAGAAAGATGCCCGGCGCCTTTTGAAAATCACCAGGATCTGCGTAAACGTGCCACCGCATCGAAAAACAGAGCCTTGCTCCAGAGTTTTAAACCCGCTTGCTCCGCTGACGGGACGAACCGGGCGACATCCCGTTGCGTGGCGCCCCAATCTATCCCGTTGATCTTGCGCTGAAGTTCTTCAACGATCCAGGCTGAATCGATGTTGACCCGCCGTCCCTTCCATGGGCCGGCCTGGTGAATGGCATTGCTCAGCAGCGTAAGATTTGGCGCCGCGCCGCGCTCGGCATACCACAGGAGGTCGTACCAATCGCGCCCTTTAACATAGGAACGGCAAAGAAGCGCGTGCAGTTTGCCGGAAAATCCCGATGACAGATCCGGGCCAGGCCGAACAAGATCAGCTGCTGGACAATTTCGACCAAAGCTACTTCCTGCTCTGCAGGTGTGGAAGGGCGATAGTCCCGAAGCTTTTGTTCGATGATGTTCATCGGGGTTTCCCCTTTTTATTCCGGCCGGTCTTAGGCGGGCGGGCGAGCGAAAGACGCAAGCCTTCAATGAACGCGCGCACCCGGCGCTGGCGGAACGTTGCCAGCGTCGCCTCAAGCTCTGCCGGCAGAAGCTTCGCGGCTAATTCGTCCCAATCAATGCGCATCGATTCTTCCAAAAACCGCCAGCCATCTCTTTCCCAGCTTACTTCCCTGCGCGTATAGACAAGGTCGGCGATAGCCCTTGCCGGTGAAGCTACAAGACCCGTTACGGTTTGGTTCCCGATTTCAAAGGGGACTATCCGCACTCCGGCCATCAAAGTAGCCACAGGTACGGTCGTGTAAGTAAAATGACCAAGAACTGTGTTAAACACGCGGGACCTCCGGCTTGTAGCGGCGCCGGCGTTCTGCACAACATCGGGAATCAACCCGTGAAAGCGGAGAGCGCTTTCAAAGCTCAGGTAACTTGGGCCATAGATCATGGGCGCCAGCACAGCGGGCTCCAGCGCCGTTTGTCGAAAGGGTTCCGCCAGCACATAGAGCCCGCGTCTCAGTATCGCTATCTCTCCGGCCTGTGTTGCCCTATAAACGAGATTGCGGCGCGCGGCAGGTGTTTCGCTTGGGAACCGGGTGACAACCACCGCCTCGTCGAAAAGGCCGCCTAGTGGTTTTAGCTGCCAGATCGCTTCTGTTAGTGTCTGCATAGTTTATGCTAGTTAATCTCGTTTATTAAGATTATCTTGCAATATTGTCAAATTCAGGGGAAGTTGCTTAAATACTTTCAGCCACGGGCAGGTTGCCGGGAGGAGGGGCTGTTTTACTTGATTATCGCGAATTTCTTGATCGTCCTCTTGTGCTCGCCGGTGGCTTCGAATTTTACGCGCGTGATGTAGATGTACACGCCCGAGGCCACTCCTGACGGGATATTCCATTCGGCTTCCCACCCGCCGGCGATCGGGGCGAAATCGGCGTCGTTAAACTCTTTTATCGCCCGGCCGGTGATGTCGAAAACCGCAACCTGCTTGACCAGCGGCGACTGGTCGCTTTCAATATGGAACGTAACGGTCTTGCCGGCGGGGTTGGGATAGGCGTAAACCTTGTCCGCTTTAAGCAGCTCGCCCAGCGGGCTTATCATCAGCGCCTCGCCCGGCTTCAGGCTGACTGAAAGCTCTTTAGCCCCCCCGTTCGCGTCGGGCACTTTAAGGATATACTTGCCCGGCAGCAGGTTCTTTATAAGGAACTTCCCG
>JAUSCK010000080.1 GCA_030651035.1 Elusimicrobiota bacterium | reverse complement strand
CGGCGGCTGGCCGGAGTTTGATAAATACGGGTTCACATTCAATAAAACCTCTGGCGCGGCGCTTACCTGGGACCAGTTAAAGCAGCAGCTCTCTGATTGTAAGAAGAAGCCGATCGCTTTCTCCTGGGGATGGGTAGGCGGCGGCGGGCACATGATGGTTGCCAAAGGCTACCGCACACTGGACAACGTAAACTACGTGGAGATCCTCGACCCCTGGGCCCCGTGTTCGGGAGACGCGCGCATAATCACTTACGACTTTTATAACGCCGCCGCTGCGGATCATATGCACTGGAACGATTATTATAACGTAACCTATGCGGGGGGCAAATAAAATGCGGCTCCTGCTATCCCTGTCTGTCGCCTTGTTACTGACGGCCTCGCAGGCGCGCGCGCAGGTGGCGGCAGCGCCTTTCGGTGAGATACAGCCTGTGGCGCAAAAAGCTTTAAAAACCTTCAGCCGGTTTGTTACAAAGGAAAACTATAGGCAGATGGGTTTTGAGGATCCGGAGGAAGTCCGCACGGCAACCCTCGGCGCTCCCCTGCAGGACTTTATAGTGCGGCTCGATAAGCTGAAGAACTACGCGCCGGGCGGCCGCCTGGATGAACTGTTGACGGCGACCGACCAGGTTGTTTACCCGGTGCTGGTAAAAGGCCGGGTGCGGTCCTCTATAACCATCTCGAAGACCGGGGGGAGCTGGCAGGCCGTCTCATTCGGCGGGCCCAACTTTATAAAACTGATTTCAGGCACGCTGGAAGAAAACACAAAGGCGACAAGGCTCGCTTCCTCAGAGTACCAGGTTGTAAGAGTCCCGTCGTTAAATCTTTTTTTCCTTGGTTTCCGCCTGAACAACGAACTTATGTTTGTGCCGGTCGCGGACAACGCCCGGCTTAAATTCAGGGCTGGCGCCGGCATAAAGGCAGAAAATGTCTTTTCCGCGATCCTGCCCGAGGCCAGTGCGCACGACGGCCTGCCGAGGTAGCAGGCTAAGCCCGTTGCCTGGAAAAGCCTAACCGCCGCGCAGGAGGGAAAAATTAAGGGGAGAGGTCGGGAAGACGCCCCTTGAACCGCCCTATAATCGGGCAGTTCAAGGCCCCAAATCCCACCCCCGCAAACACCCCCTGAAACTGGCTAACAGCCAGTTTCAGCCTAAAAAAGGTTGTTAAATAGCCGTATTTGGTTATATACTGTTTTCTATGCCACCATCACTCGCAGAACGTCTCCGGAAAGCCGGCATCCGCCATTACGACGAGCTTATCCACGACCAGGACAAAGACTGGCTCGTAAAGAACTTCAAGGCCGCAGGTTCCAGCCCGGCCTACCCGGTCAACGTGTCCCGGCTCATGCGCAACCTGGTCTGGCAGATGAAGGAGCGCATCGCCGCCGGCGAGAAGGAATTCAACGAGCTGGTCCGGACCTACTGGTACATGTATGTAAAGTCCACGCTGGCCCGGGCGGACTCGCTGTCGGCCGCGACCGATCAGTACAAGCAGCTCACCGAGAACATCACCGCCATGGTCAAGGACTTCCTGCTCATGGATTACAAGGATATCGGCTTCCGGGACGAGAATGAAGCCAACAAGAAAGTAGGCGTAAACGCCAACATCATTCCCTTCTCGGAGAAGCTCGGCCACTTCGGCTATCTTACCGATATCCAGAAGCAATACAACGTCTCCGTCATTTCCCTGGGCGGCCAGCCCTCGGTGATGAATACGGAATACTTCGTGGACGATATAAAGAAAGTCAAGAGCCGCGGGCCCGGACCGGTGCAGCTGCGCTACACGGACGCGCCGGCAGTGGCCTACAACCCGGCCGGCATCTCGAAGTTCGACCTTAGGCGGTCCTTCTACCTCTACAGCATTGTAGACTACGATCCTTCGGGCTGGATAATCCGGGACGCTTTCATAAACAACCTCCGGCACTACAAGATCAAAAACACCAAGGTCTACGACTTGATCAACCCGGACATGCTCACGCCCGAGGAAATCATGCTGGCCCGCTACCCCATCCGCGCCGGCGCAGACATGGAAGCCAAAAACAAGAAGTGGCTCGCGGACGTTTCAGAGCGGCACTACAAAAACCAGAAGTACCTGGTCGAAGAGAAGAACGGCAAGGTAAAGCTCTACGGCCTTGAAGCCGAATCCATATCCACCGCCCGGCTGACCGAGAAGCTAAAGGAAGTCATGGTCCCGGTCATAGGCGGCAACGAGGAAGCCCTTAAAATCTACGAGATGAAGAACCTCAACCAGGCCATCAAGGACCTGATTATCTTTAAGCTAACCCACCCCGACACGGAGGCTAAATTTGTCATTCCGGCGATCCGTTAGCCGGAATCCAGTCAATCTTTAGAAAAGGAAAGAACCCCATGCCCACTAAAACAGGAATCGTTAAAACCGCCACAGTCAAAGCCTACATTACCAAGGCTAAGAAAATGCGCTCCCAGGCGTCAGCCGTGAAAAAGTTTATAGACGACTTCGATGTTGTCATCGAGGCCGTCATTGTTGAAGCGGTCCGCCTGGCGAAAGCGGCCAAGCGCAACACCATTATGAAGGCCGACATGGTTGCTGCCATAGAAAAATATTTAAAGAAGACCGACCTTACCTGGGACCAGACCGCGGCCTCGGTTATTAAGCACAATCCCACC
>JAUSCK010000052.1 GCA_030651035.1 Elusimicrobiota bacterium | reverse complement strand
GGTGGGTTAATATGCTGTATCATGAATGGGCGGGGGCATTTAAGGCGGGCCAGGCCAGGGGCGGCGTCCATCCCGAGGAGCGCCGCTACTGGCCTGGCCTCTCCATATTTCCGTTTGCAGTGTTCCCCCTCTTCCGGGGGCGACATAAAATTAACAGAAAAGCCCGCCAGGGCGAGCGAATGCGAGCCGGGGCGGGTTTTTAATCAGCCGGGTGCCCCGGTTAAATTCTTTCTGCTCTGGTGGCCATAATCCCCGAAAAAGAAAAAAATAAATGCGGGGATGTACGGCCTGCCCGGCAGGCCGGGAGCGGCCGGGCGGCCCGGCCGCGCAAGGAGGTGCACAATAAGATGCAGCCTACCTTGGGAGCAGAACTGCCGGCGCAGGGCTATGTGCCGGCAGCCTGCGAACCCACTACCTAGCGGCAAGCATGGGCGGCCGCGCCGCGTGGCCGCCCGTGCGGCTTCTCGCGGGTAAGATCGGCCTACCGCTTCAAAAGACGACAGGGGAGCCGCATAGTGGCCGGCAAGCGGCCACCCTGCGGCGAGCGAGCGGAGCGAAGGCGCGTAGTGCCGAGCCCGCGAGCGGCTTCTCGCGGCATCATCGAGCGATCTAGGCGCTAGATCTATAGAGATTTTTTAGGAAGCGATACAGAGCAAGGCGGAATCGTCCCCACAGGTCAGCCGAATGTAATGATGTGCACAAGTCTGGCGGCCCGGCCCGCGGCGGGCGGGGCCGCTGGTTTTTGATTGTTGGAAGGTTTATTGTTCATATTAAATTGCTATGGAAATAGTGGGACTATCTACTATACTATTCATGAAATCTGTATCCGAACTGTCACCTTAAGGTGCGCGTGCCCATGGGGGCTAGGATACGGGTTTCGATTTTTGAACTGCCGAGGATTCCTCAGTAACTGCCAGTCTCTACTTATTTGCTATATCCCAGGTAAGAATTGCTCGCCCTCGGTTACAACAGTATAGCCAAGCATTTTGTACGTCTTCAGGCGTTTGCGATGCATGTTTGCCAGAACAGGCACGCCGGCATCCACGTAATCGTATATCACCACATTCGTTTTATCGGCGTGCCGCCTGTGCAGGCGTCCCGTGTACTGGACTATTCTTCCCTTAAACGACGCCGGCATGGTCAGAAACAGGGTGTCGAGGCGCGGCTCGTCGAACCCCTCCCCGATATAGGAGCCGGTGGCCAGTATCGCCTTGCGGCAATTGTCCGGGAAGCTCTTAAGTTCTTCGAATACTTCGTGGCGCTTCTTCTGAGGCATACCCCCGTAAAGCACGGCCAGATGATCGGTTTTATCCTTCAGAAGGTTCTCGAAAGCGGCCAGGTGTTCCCGGCGTTCAGTAAGAATAAGCGGAAAGCGGCCGGCGGCCATAACATCTTCGATATCTTTCAGGATCTGCGCGTTGCGGCGCTCGTCGGCGATCAACTTGGGCCAAAGCTCGTAGATCTTGGAGTTGTCGTTCCATTCCGCTGTAAAGTCCGTACGCCTGGCGATCACCTTGGAGTTCGGTGCGCAGGCGAGTGAATCCTTGTCTTTTACGCGGTGGACGATGGGGCCGCATTGCATGTGGACGATGGGTTGGTGGCCGTCGCGCCTGTAGGGTGTGGCGGTCAGTCCGAGGATGTACTTCGCCTTGGCGTGGTTCAGCACTTTTTCAAAAGAGACTGCCGCGGCGTGGTGGCATTCGTCCATTATCACGAACCCGTACTCCGCTACGCGATCGTCGGCCCCTTCTTCGCATTCCAGGCTGGAGACCATGGCGATATCTATGCGCCCGGTCGCCTTGTCTTTTCCCCCGCCGATAAGGCCGATCTCTTTCTTGTCGATGCCGAGCAGGGAGGAAAGCTGCAAGCGCCATTGTTGCATCAGCGGCTTGCGATGCACGAGTATTAGGGTGCTGCGCTTTCTGGCCGCCAACGCCGCTATGGCTATTACCGTCTTACCGGAGCCGGGCGGTGCGGAGAGTATTCCGAAGTCCACGGCAAGTATATCTTTAAGGGCCGCTTGCTGAACCGGGTTCAGCGTGCCGAGGAAACTATTATTCAGTTCCGTGCCGGGGAACCGCTTTTCCTCTACGGTGAGTTTTACTCCGTAATCCGCCAGCGTGGTCTTTATATCCTCAAGGCAGCCGCGAGGCATGGAAAGCCAGCCGGCATCCAGCTCGGCGCAGCAGATTATTCGCGGGGTGGCGTGCGTGGAGAAGCGCTGCTTCTGCTTCTTGTAAAAATCCGGGTTATGGAAAGCCGCCAGGTGCTTTAGCTGATTTATTAGTGCTGACGGTAGGTTCGCGGTTTTGATGTAAACCCTGTTTGAGAGCACAGTCTCTACTGAATTGGGCAGTTCTTCCAGATTTATGTTGAATCTCTTTTTGCCGGACGGCGGCCGGGACCAAGGCTCATCTTCCTCTTCTAGCGGACTCCAGCGGGCGGGAATCTTTCCCCCGGTGCTCTCAAGGGCTCCGAGGAGGGCTTCCGTTTCACCGCGGGAAAGCTTTTTTACCGAGTCCAGATACGCCCACTGATCGGCATAAGGCGTGCCGGCTTCATCGACGAAGACGCTGTTACCTGCCTGCCTGGCCGCCTTTTGCAGCGGCAGGGCTATCAGGTTCCCGAAACCGCCCTTAGGCATGGTGTCCTGATTCGGAAAAAGCCGGTCGTAGCTTTTTACTTCCAGTTGACAGTATCTCGTCATGGTCTTGGAGATAAGGCCGGTTCCGAGCCTTCGGGCTAGCGAGGCGGGCACCTCCTCTCTGAAAAATACCCAGACATGCCCGCCGTTGCCGGAACGCGAACGTTCTACCGCTGCCGGGACTTTTTCCAGGGTGCAGGTTTCCCTGATGGCCGTTATATCCTTCGCCCACCCGTCGCCGTCGAAATCCATCGCAAGAAAGAAGCAGGCGTCGTTCCCGAGCAGCGGATATATGCCGGCTACAAGCTGTCCTTCCAAGTGGCGGCTTACAACGGTCTCATCGAAGCGAAGCAATTCCCTGTTCCCGCATTCTGAACATTTCTTTTCCGGCTTGCGGCAGAAAGCCTTGTCCCATTCATGCCTGCAGGCCGGGCTGTAGCCGCTTCTTCCTGCGCGGTTTTCCCAGCGCCGGGCATAAACGTCTTCGCGCCCGCGGAAATAACTGCGGAACAGCGTAATTTTGTTCTCGGGCGTAAGCCGAGTGGCTGCCGTGCTATCTGCCGGGAGTACTGTGGGGGTGGAAAGTTTTAAAAGATACTGGCGTTTGAGTTCGGCCAAGGCCGAGATCTCTGAGTCTATTCGTGCAATCTCTTCCGTGAGATATTCTTTTTCGGACGGTTCTTGCATTGTCGCGCCGGTTAGGTTTTTCCCATAACTCGCTCAGGGGCTTGGAAGAAATCTTCCAGGCTTAAGGACTTCTGGCTTTTTGCTCCGCGGGTGTTGGAAATAATGATCCCTGTCGCTTCTTTATTCCTCGCCAGGAAGGCGGATAACCCGCTGTGTGTTTCCTTGGCGCGGCCGGATTTAACCTCTATGGCGAGCACTTTCCCGGAGAGTTTTAGAATATAGTCCACTTCCAGGTCGCGCTCCCTCCAGTAAAACACTTCACCGCCGTTCTGTGCGGCCATTCTGACCAGCGCCGCACCTACCGCGTTCTCTGTCAGCCGCCCTAATAACTCCGGTGATCCGGCAATCGTCTTAGCTTGCGCATTCTGTACGGACGAAACCAATGCCTGCGCCATGACTATAAGTTTGGGGCTGGAAGCTCGTATGCGCAGGATCTCCTGACTGTATTTCTGGATAGGAGCGATGAGGAAGGCCTTGCTCAAAAGATGCAGGTAATCCGCGATCGTTGTTACGTTGCCTTTATCCGTGAGCTGCCCCAGCATCTTCTGCAATGAGACCACTTCCGCCGGATGATAGCAGGAAAATTCAAAAAGCCGCCTGAGCAGGGCCGGTTTATTGACAGGGTGGAGCAGGAGGATGTCCTTGTTGAGGACCGGCTCTATTATCGAATCGCGGACATATTCCCGGAAGCGCGCCGGCTCGCCGTGGAACTCCCGTATCTTGGGATATCCCCCGGTTGCCAGGTATTCGCGCAGGCTCAGGGCGAACGCTGTGTGCATTTCCTGGAAACTCCAATGCGGGAAACGTATAAGTTCAAAGCGGCCTGCGAGACTTTCGGTCAGGCCGCGTTCGATGAGAAGCGCTGAGGAGCCGGACAATATGACCCTTGGACGCCGTTTGGGCGGTAGTTGTGCGCCCCTGTCTATATGGGCTTTAATGAGTTCGCTCCAGCCCGGTATTTTCTGAAGTTCGTCGAAAGCCAGGACTACTGGTTCCCCCGACTTGGCTGCTTTAGACGCGATTTTCCATTGGGCGGATATCCATTTCGCGGGCGGCGCCGCAACTGCGTCCGCGCTTGCGAGAATGGTGGTGACGCCGCGTTTCTTTAAGGCGGTCAGGGTCTGGTGTATTGCTGTGGTTTTTCCGACCTGCCTGGGGCCGACTATAATCTGGAGGAGCGTCCCGGGTCTTTCCAGGCGCTGTATTAGGGTTCTTGTCTGTTGCCGCAGGTAAGTTCTCATGGGTAAATTATAGCAGGGAGACTTAAGGGTGTCAACAAATTAGTAGGCAAACCTACTAATTTGTAGATGTCGTCGAGTTTGTGCTTGTATTTTGGACGATTTGTGGCGGTTTTCGCGACTTCTGACTGCGGTTGTATGATTTGTCTGCGCTGCTTCCCTCGGTTCCCCACGGGGGCTACATAACATTAACAGAAAAGCCCGCCAGGGCGAGCGAACAGCGAGCCTGGGCGGGTTTATAATAAACCAAGGTGCCCCCGTTTAAATTCTTTCCCCCGGTGGCCATAATTTAAAAATAAGAAAAAAATTAAATTCTGCGCTGTACGGCCTGCCCGGCAGGCCGGGAGCGGCCCGGCCAAGGCCCTGTTGAGGGCCGGCTGGCCGCGCATTAGGAGGTGTTTATAAGATGCAGTGTACCGACGGAGCAGAACTGACGGCGCGCTGCGTGCCGGCAGCCTGCGAACCCACTTCCTAGCGGCAAGCATGGGCGGCCGCGCCGCGTGGCCGCCCGTGCGGCTTCTTGCGGATAAGATCGGCCTACCGCTTCCAAAAGATGACGGGGGAGCCGCATAGTGGCCGGCAAGCGCGGCCACCCTGCGGCGAGCGAGCGGAGCGAAGGCGCGTAGTGCCGAGCCCGCGAGCGGCTTCTTGCGGTATCATCGAGCGATCTAGGCGCTAGATCTATAGAGATTTTTCAGGAAGCGATATAGAGCAAGGCGGAATCGTCCCCACAGGTCAGCCGAATGTAATGATGTGCACCCGTTTGATATGCATAGTTTACCTTTCCCTCACGTTATTGCTGTTGTGTAGGAGGAGTGCTTTCAAATTCATTAAGCGAGGTTTTTGTCCCATTGCTCCCTATATGTCAATATCTGCTTGTTGCCAATAATCCAGAAACTTAACGCGCATAATATATGGAAAACCACTATAACGCCAATACTCAGCCTGTACCCGCCGTATGTGACAAAAAAACCAGAAAGGGAACTGCCACACAACATGGCGATAGACGCCAGAGAACCGGCAATTCCGGAAATCCTTCCCCGTTCCAGCGGGCTTGTGTTTTTAATGAAAAAAATCCGCGAGGTAGAGACAATAATTGAAAATCCTATACTGTTGAATATAAACAAAACGAACACTATAAAAAAGTTTGTTGTAAAAGCGGCGACGAGCAGACAGATTGATTTTGTCGCCAAACCAGAATAAAAAAATATCTTCGGCGAAAACTTTGAGTGAATGCTTCCATATAGCAGTCCCCCTAAGAGTCCCCCAGTACCCGAGGCGCCCATCAACCACCCGAATTGACGGTCTGAGAACATCCAGAGATCGGTGCTTATGCCGATAAAGATGCTGTTGAGTATGCCAACCCCAAGCATGATTATCGGCATTGAAAATACTATCGCCGCTAAATCAGGGTTGGCAAGAGCAATACGATATCCATCTTTCCATCGCGCGATATAAGTTTTTTTGGGGGGTTCTACAGAAGTCGTTTCGATACTGCCTTTTTCTTGTGGCGGAGCTTTTTCCACAACGCCTTGCGCGGCGCCCGTTTTCTCCTTGCTGTCAATAAGAGAAATGGTCGCGGCGCAGATCAGGAAGCTCAACGCGTTAAATACAAATAACGCAGTTGTGCCAAAAGATGAAAACAGCCAGGCGCCGATCACCGGTCCTATAATTGTGCTGAACGACTGTAAAGAAGAATATAGCGCCTGGAATTTCTCGTAGCGCGCGGTATCGGCCACATCTCCGGAAATAGCGGATTGGAAGATGTGGCTTATTGAGGTACATGCTGTGAATACAAAAAATAAAAGATAAAGAAGTGCCCCGCGCCCCGCAAAAGGGATCAGCGCTATTAACAAGGCTTGTGAAACCTGGAGAATTATCAGGGATCGCTTCCTTTCCCATTTGTCAGCCAACAGCCCGCCTATCTGCCCGAAGATGATCATCGACAGCGCTTCCACCGCGTAAAGAAGGCTTACGGCAAAGATATTGTTCGAGGCTTTATAAACATACATGCTTAAGCCTACGAGCTGCGCCATATCCCCGATCCTGGAAATAGTCTGGCCGGAGATGAATAGAAGGGCATTTTTTCCTAGCCCGGTTATTGGTTTTAATATATTCATAATTCTCATTCCGGCGGCCTCGCGTTAAAATTCGAGTTGCTTAAAGGCTTTGGTATGCTTTTTTTGAAGCAGCCCCAGGTCCTTGATGATTTTTTCAACGTGCCCTCTGCGGCAGAACGCAGTGTGGATGGTTTTTAGATGTATTTTTTTATAGGAGGGACAACCGGTCATGCATACGGGAAAAAGGGGACACTTGCCGGCTTTGCATTTTTCGGCACTGTCCTCGATAGTCTTGGCAATGTCCTTATTCTCAAACACAAGATCCGTAGCTGTTATGTTCCCGCCTGAAAAATCGGGGTCGTCATTATAAACGGAAATACAGCGCGACACTCCCCCATCGGGACGAATCACTATTGCTGACGGTTTTACCTGAGTGTACATGCATGGCGGCTGGAAAATATGTGTCAGTGCGACTTTCCAGCCGGAACGCAGCGCTATATCCGCACAGGAAACATAGGCGTCTCCGGATTCCTGCGAGGCCGCAGGAAAATAGTAATTCTGAGCTTCATTATAATCTATTCCTTTTACGGCCTCCAGCACTAGATCGGTATTGGTTTTGTCGAACCCATAAGCGGCTAGATCCTCAATAAATTCCTCAAAACACATTGCGCTGCGGCGGTTCAGATTGTACTTCAGTGATACCCGGAAAGTTTTCGATAGCCGGGCGCAAAGCGACAAAAGCGGTTTGTAGGTTCCGCTTCCATTCAGCTGCCTGAAACTGTCATGAACTTTTTCAGAGCCGTCGATAGTGACCTGGACCTTCTTTAAACCAAACTTCGCTGCGGCCTGCCAGAAATCTGGGTCCGCCCCGAGGCCGTTGGTAACGATGCCTCCCTCGAACTGCAGTGCTAAGGCTGCGCATTCGCGTTGGATAGAATCAAGCAGGGTCAGGCAAGCGGCCTGTCTCAGCAGCGGCTCGCCGCCGAACAGGCTTAGGCGGACTTTGTTCAATGCCGGCCTCGCACCGGCTTGTCTCCTGATAAAGCCGGGCAGAGCCGCAATTATATCCTCGCCCGCATCTTGGCGCTGCGTATTATTCTGGAAACAATAACTGCAATTCAGGTTGCACTTTGTGGTTACTGTAAAAACCAGACTCAGCGCTGCGCTTTCTCCCCCCGCCGCGGTTATTAGGTGTATGGCATCCCGCAGTTCGTCGGTGTAGGATGGAGCTTCTGTGAGCCACCGCCCCTTTCTTAGGAATTCCATAACGCGCGCGTCCGTATCTGGCCGCGTGGCTAAGTCATCAAGTTCCGCAGGAAGAAATATGAATTTTCTGGAAAGCGTATTGAAATAATGCCGTTTCCCTTCGGAATTTAAGCCGCAATCGACAATAAAAGATGATTTCCTAAATCCCATATCAATCCCCCTCGTTGCAATATGGCGTCAAATCGAAACAGTCATCCGCCTTTATATTGCTCAAAAATTCATAGTCGTGGGAAATAACAAGGATAGCCCCTTTAAACCCCTCCAGGGCGCTTTCAAGCTGCTCGCAGCTGTCCAGATCCAGGTTATTGGTCGGCTCATCGAGCAACAGCAACTGCGGCGGATCTTTCACGCAGAACAGTTTCGCCAGCGCCACCCGTAGCTTTTCTCCGCCGCTAAGGCACTCCACCTTCTTATGCACCGCGTCTCTCCGGAAAAACAGGCGCGCCAGTCTTGTTCTGATAAGTGACTCGCTGACCTCACCGTCCGGCTGCCAGACATTTTCCAGAACAGTTTTCTGTGGGTCTAGGTATTCCAGGAACTGATCAAGGTAAACCACCCGCTTCGCCGCTACCATTATTTTCCCGGTGTCGGGGACGAGTTTCCCGCACAATAGGCGCATTATGGTGGTTTTTCCAGAGCCGTTAGGCCCGACAATGGCCATCCGCGCGTTTCCGGAAAGGTAAAATGACAATGGCTGGCTCCAGAGCGGCCTGTCTCCGTAAGAGGCATTCAGATCCGTGAGTTCTAATATCTTCTTGCCTGCTGGAACAGGATCCTGGGGGATATCTATTTCTATCCTGTTCTCCGGGCGCACTTTGCTCGCTGCGGATTTTAGGGCTTTTCGGGCGGCTTCTATCTTTTGCAGGTGTATCTCCCGCAATTTAGAGGTTGTAGCCTGCCCTTTGCTCCTGGCTGAGGCCAGTTTTACACGTGTAACGCCAAGATCTTTTTTTGCCCTGCGCTCGGCGGCCGCCGTCTGGTGCCCGCGGCGGTCAAGAACCACGCCCAGCGTCCTGCGATTCTCCGCAAGCCGCTTTTCAGATTCCGCCACTTTGCACTTGGCGGCTTCGTTCATCTGTTTGCGGTAGTTTACATATTCGGGGTACTTCATTCTATACAGGGTGCATTTGCCCTCGAATAATTCCGCCACGGCGTCAAGCATCCCCAGCAATTGCCTGTCGTGGGTGGCAATTATCTTAAGGCCTTTCCAGGCGGAAATAAAATCCAGCAGCTTTTCCCGCGATTCCCGATCCAGGTTATTGGTGGGCTCATCAAGCAATAATATTTCCGGTTCCTTTAACAGAACTGAGCACAGCGTGAGTCGGACGATCTCCCCCCCGCTTAAGGCGGTAAGAGGGGTGGCCAAAGACAACTTCCCCAGCCCCATGCGCTCAAGCAGATTTAGGCACCGCTCACGTATATCCCACTTCCCATCTATCCTTTCCAGTATGGCCGGAGAGGAGTCTCCTGAGTCTATTAGCGCCAGGTCGCTGAACGCCTCCGTCGCGCCCAACAAATCCTGTACCAGAAGCCCTTCCTCTCGCGCTATTCTTTGCGGCAAATAACCTACCCGCCCTTTTACGGAAACAACGCCGCCGGTCGGCACCAGGTCGCCGGCCAGGATGCGAAGTAAAGTGGATTTTCCTGATCCATTTTTACCGATAAGGGCCACTGAGGCGCCGTTGGCGGTAAAAGCGGCAGCTTCCAATACTCGGGTCCCATCCGGGGCAATATAAGAAATGTCATGCGCCGCTATCTTAGGATTTTGTCTTTTCGCTTTGTTTTTTGACATACTCGATCAGGTCTACATAGGAGCGGAAATATGGATCCCTGCGGTGGTCGGGCAAAACTGGACCAGAATTTAGGCTGACTTAAGGTGTATTTTGAAGGTAGAATACACTAAGGAGGCCAAGACAATGCGTAAGAAAATAGAAGCCGGGATAAAAGCGCGGGCGGCCCTTGAGGCTATTAA
>JAUSCK010000042.1 GCA_030651035.1 Elusimicrobiota bacterium | reverse complement strand
CATTTGTCCACGTTCCAGGCGTAGCCGGCCGCTACTTCCATGAAAGAAGCCCCGGCCACGGTCAGGTTTGACTTATTGTTCGTGTACGCGTTCGTAGGCGAGGTTACGGCAGCGTTTACCAGCGGTTTCAGTGATGCCGCGTATTCATTGAGCATGGTTGCGGCGTCAGCAATTTGGGCGTCGGTAAGCCCTGAAGCTCCTGACTTGTTCATTATTGCGTTGGCTAATTCGTTAGCGTTACCTATCGCTCCATCTCCGGCGTTACAGCCTCCTGCTCCGCACATAAGCGTTGAGAGGTTAGCGAACCCTATGGTGTTGATTGCAGTTTCTATCTTATCGCGGGAGGCTGCTTCAGTCGGGCCGCCTGCGAAGCCCTTGCTCACTTCTGTAAAGGTTACGCCAGAAAGTCCGGTTCCTGAACCAAGGCCGATATTGGTCGTGTCAATAATCGGGTTCAGACCTTATTGAGGTGAAATTATTTACAGAAAGGGCTACTTTGGAGAACTTAAAGTTCGCCCCGCCTGCTACCTCTATAAGAGCTCCTGTGCCTGGTTTGTTCATCTTGTTCATGAGCGAAACGGTTTTCGCGAACGCGGCTACCTGCTGAGCGTCAATAGCGGCGCCGCCCCTCTGTGAGGTCTGCGTGCCTTGAAAACTCTTGGCCATTTCGCCTATTTCGCTGGCGTTCTTTATTATGTCTCCGGTGAACTCGGCATTCGCCCCTACGGGGATTTCCACGCCGGAAACATTGGCGCTGCTTTTCACCAGGCCGGCCGGGTTCCAGTACTGCGCTATCGGGCCCTGGGCCACGGCCACGAAGGCGCCGCCCATGCCCATGGGGCGGGTCCCGAGTATCTGCCACTGCTCCGCGCACAGCGAAGCTGGTACTGCGACGCAAGCCAGAATAATAAGTAGTTTCTTCATATTCCTCCCTGTAAATAACACTTCCGATATTCTAGTATATGCCGACCGTCTACCGCTATGGTAATAACGTACATTTGACTTAAGTTACACTTGCCCACGGTTACACTAGAGATGCTTCCTGAAAAAGGCGGTGATGCGCTTTTCATACTCGCCGCTGGCGTGGTAGCGGTTCTCGCCGTGGCCGGCGCCTTTCACCACCCACAGCTCGGCCGCCGGGTTCGCCGCTTTGATCGCCAGGGAATTCTCAAGCGGGACCTGCGTGTCGGCGTCGCCGTGGACCAGCAGCATGGGCGCGGCAAAGGCCGAGGTGTTTTTGACCGGGCTTACGGAGTTTATGTTCACGCCCATCAGCAGAAGGCTCCAGCCCTTCATCATGGCCACCAGCGGCTTGCGGAATATCCCCCAGGGCCGGAAGATGTAATCCAGCTCTCCGGCGAGGTCAGCGTAGGGCGCCTCCAGCGCCCGGGCTTTTATGGAGGGATTCCTGGAAAGCAGCGCCGTCGCGCCGCCCATCGAGAAAGCGAATATGCCCACGCCGTTCTTTAATCCGCGGTCCTCAAGGAATTTTACCGCCGCGTCGATGTCGCGCACTTCCCTGGCCCCGCCGGTGGAGAAGAAGCCCCCGCTTCTGCCGGTGGCCCTGAAGTCGAAATAAAGCAGGCTGAAGTCCACCGCCAGGAAAGAGGTCATGCCCAGCACGTCGCCCTTGTCCATCGGGTAGCCGTGGCAGACTATGACCGCCTTTTTGCCTGTCTTGTGCGGTATAAACCAGGCGTCCAGCTGCACGCCGTCGGCGGTTTTCAGCTTAAGCTCTTCCGGCTCAAGCCCGAAGTCCTCCGGCCTGCTGTTGCTGGTATTGCGCTTGGGGTGGACGTAAAGCCAGAAGAAGATAAATGAAATTACGGCGTAGAGCAGGGCCGGGTAGAAAACCAGCCTCCAGAGGACCTTGAAAGACAGTAAGTTCACTCTTTTCCCGCCTCGGCTTTTAAAGCCAGCGCCGCCGCTTTTATCAGCGGTCCCGGGGAGATCCCCTCTCCCACCGCGCGCCGCATCCATTCCCCGGGCGTTATCGCCCCCTGCACGCACATGCGCTCCATTTCCTTTCCCAGGCTGTGCTCCTTGAAATATTCCTCCATCTGGAAGGCGATAATGTGGCCCAGCGGGTAGTCCGGCAGATAAAGCCCGTAGTTTATCATGTGCGAATATACGCCGAGCAGCGTGCTGCCTTTGGCGCCGAAAATGGGCGCGTAGTGCCTGTCCCAGACGCCCTTGGCTATCTCCGCCGCGGCCTGGCGCAGGTCGGCCGGTTCGGCGTCCTTGTTCTTGTAAAGCCAGCGCCACACGTTCATGTCCACCAGCGCCACGCCGGCAATTTCCCTCGCCGCCCAGAAAGTGTCCAGGGCTTTCGAGTGCGCGGCGGTGTTGTCGGAGGCGGCGAGGCCCAGGATTTCCAGGTCGCGCGCCTGGAACACGAAGGCGAAGCCCTCGGTGAAGGCGGTGTTCGGGACGCCGGCGAGCAGCGTATGGTCCACCCTGTAAAGAGACAGTACCTGCTCGGCGCAGTGGCCCAGTTCGTGCATGGCTATATTGAAGCCCTGGTAGTCCAGGCCGCCTTCAGGTATCCTGGTGCGCAGGCGCGCCTTCTCGGTGCGCATGGCCGGGCCCCAGGCGTGGCCGGCCCCGCGCGCCGGGTCCACCTGCACCCTTTCCGCCACGAAGCCCGCCGTATCCTTTGCGAAGCCCAGCTTCTCAAGTATCTCCGGTATCCCGCGCTGGAAGGCCGCGGCGTCGGGATATTTGACCGAGACCGCCAGGTCCAGCTTCTCCCGGGATACGCCGGAGCGCGGCTTGAAACCGTCGTACCAGATATCAAAGGGTTCAAGCGGCCTGCCCAGCCTTGAGGCTATAAGGGCGGCGGCTTCGGCTCCTTCCCCGGCTTCCAGGAGGTCCGTGAACATCTTCTCCGCTTCCGCCTCCGGTATCTCCCGCTCCAGCTTGAACTTGCGGTCCATGTGGGTGGGCTCGGCGGGGTAATACGCGTCTTCCTTCAGGTGCGCGCGGAAAATTTCCAGGAAGATCTCGTAGCGCGTATCCGGCTCCCGCTCCGCGGCCGAGCCGTCCAGGGTGTTTTCCGCCGGGTCCCAGCAATACTGGTCGGAGTTAATGAATTTGCGGGGTATCTCCTGGGCGATTATCCTTTCCATCACCGTCTGTATGACCCGCTGCCCGGCCAGGCCGTTCCCGTCGGAATAAAGCCCTTTGAGATAATCCCGCAGTCCCCAGTGGGTAATGACCCTGGGCCCCAGCGGGAAGATCTCGTCGCCGGAAGGGCCGGTTATCCGGTTGAGAAAAATATTATATAAATTGATATAGCTGTCGGCTTCTGCGTAGGCGCGCTCTCTTTCCTGTTTTATCTCCGCCGGTACGCGGTGGGAGAAGCGCTGCGCCAGCCGGGCGCTGGCCCATTCTTTGCGGTTCCAGCCCGGGCCTTCCGCTATGCAGGCCTCAAGGCTTTTTACCGGGAAATTCAGCAGCGCCAGGAAAGCCAGCTTCGCCTGGAACATATCCTCCGTGAAGTGGGCGGACGGGGAGTAAGCTGCGAACATCAGGTCGGCGGCGCCCAGGGGCCCGGTGTCCTCGTCCACCTCGCGGCGCAGCTTCAGCAGCAGGGCCGTCGAGTGCCCGCTCAACTGCTCCAGCTTGTTCTCAAAAACCGCCAGCAGGTTGTCCAGTTCGGGGCCTATGAAAAAGTGGTCGACGCAGAAGCGCTGGAAGCCGGCCGCCGCCCCGTCCCTGCGGGTATTCCAGAGGCTTGCCGCCTGGCGCACGCACGCGGTTATCCGGGCAGCCTCGGACGGATATTTCCCGGTCAGTTTCCCGCAGGTCCTGTTTATCGTTTCTTCTTTGAGCATACTATCCTCAATATTTGAAAAATTCCGTACCGCCCGCGTCGGCGTGAGAGCAGTCCAGCACCAGCAGCCCGTAGTTGACCGATTCGGGGTCCGAGAAGTAAAGCCAGCCGCCGGAGTCGGTTACGGCCCTGCCGAAACCTTTGTCATATTTCTTTGAATCTATGACGGTGATCTTGGCGGTCAGCCCGTGCCCCGGCAGGTAAAGCTCGGGCACCTCCTGGAGCTCCGCCGGTACCAGGAGCGCGGGTTTTTTGGGATAGACGCCGCCGTTGCTGCCGTAATAGACCTGCAGCGCGGCGCGGAAGGCCTGCAGCGTTTTCATGGCGTACGCGGAGCGCGCCTTATCATCAAGCTCTTTTTCCCTGCGGGCCATCTCGGCGAGCATTTCCTTGCCCAGCGTGCCTTTGACCTTCTCGTTGAACGCGGCTATTTCCGGGGCCAGGGCGTCCATTTTAGGCTGCGGGATCTCGGCCCACCGCTCCAGCAGCACTGAAAGGTTTTTCATCGTCTGCAGTATTTCCGGGTAATATTTGTTCTGCTGCGGCGGCGGCTTCAAGGCGGCCGCGGCCGGGACCGCGGCGCCTGGCTTCACCTCCTCCTGGGCATAAGCCGCAGCGGCGGAAAATATAAGAAGGGAAAAAATCAGGTTCTTCATGTGTCCTCCGTTCCGGATCATTTTGCGGGTCAGGCCGTTATCTCCCAATTCTCCAGTTCCGTTATGAACTTGTAGTCAGTAAGGTCGAACTGGATGGGCGTAACCGAGATATAGCCGGCGCGCAGCGCGTTCAGGTCGCTGGCCTGGTCAGCGTCCTTGGGCTTGAAATCACCGGTCATCCAGTAGTAAGTGTTGCCGTGCGGGTCGGTGCGCTTATCGAACCAGTCGTTAAAGGAAGTCCGGCTCTGGTTGGTCACCCTTATCCCCTTCAGTTTCCCGGCCGGGACGTTGGGGAGGTTCACGTTAAGCAGCGTCCCCGGCGGCAGCCTGTGTTTTTTCACGTATCCGGCCAGCTTCACGGAGAAAGCCGCCGCGGCGCTGAAATCCGGCTTGATAAAAGTGTCCAGGGAGATCGCGATCGAAGGGATGCCCAGCAGGGCGCCCTCGGTGGCGCCCGAGACCGTGCCGGAGTAGAGGACATTGTAGCCCAGGTTCCCCCCCAGGTTTATGCCTGAGACCACAAGGTCGGGACGTTTCTTCATTATGGCTTTTATCCCGAGCTTCACGCAGTCCGCCGGGGTGCCGCTGGCGGCGTAGCCGAAAAATTTGCCGCTGCGGTTGGCCTTCACTACGCGGAGCGGGTCGGTTATGGTTATGGCGTGTCCCACCGCGCTGCGCTGCGTGTCCGGCGCCACCACGGTCACATTGCCGGCCCTGCTGAGCGCGGCAGCCAGGGCGTAGATGCCCTCCGCGTAAATCCCGTCGTCGTTCGTTATCAGTATTTCCATTGAGATAATTATAGTAATAATAGCTGCGAGAAAATAAGCGGCATTATCTCCTTACAGCGGGGAACTCGTCAGCGGGGTTATCGTTCCGGTGCTTCGCGTAAAGAAAGGGCGGGCGCGTCTTCGACGTGTTCAAAAGAAGTTGAACCTCTGATGGGCGACCAGCATCGGATCAAAAGCCGGTCTGTATCGGAGGGCAACCGGCTACATTTGACTGAAATTTGATAATTTTCTGGCCTTTCCTTAATTTCCCGCTGGTAGACTATGAACAGGAAGAGGCGGAGTTATGACAAGAAAAAAATCAGCAGCGATAAAGATCCTTTTAGCGGTCTCCTGCGTGTTTTTCTCGACCATACAGCCGTCCCCCGCGGCCAGCGTCTGCGTGAAAACTCCGGACGACATCGCCAAGTACTCCGTCGTAAATTCTGACAGCGTCCAAGAAGAAAAGAAGCCCGGTTTATCCGAGGCGTTCTGGGGTCCGCAGGCGCTGCGCAAATTCAGCTCCTGGTCGGCCGCCAATAAGAAACCGCGCCCGGCCGCCCCGGCCGCCGTCTGCGGATAAGAGCCGCTGTAAATCCGACGCCCGCGCCGGTGAAAGCGGGAGGAAGACCAGGAGTAAGGTGAACTGGATATTGAACATAAGGGAGGCTTCATGCCAGCCGGAAATATTGATCAGAAGAGACTGGCTCTGCGGACTACCGCGGAGATACCGGCGGCCCATGGCGTCCCGCGGGATTCCAGCGCCGAGCAAAAAGCGGCTACGTCGTATTTCACCCTTATTATCTCAGCCCGGACGCCGCCCCCTGCGGTGACAACGGCATACGAAGCTGAAGGGTTTCCGTCCAGCGAACTTCCGACGCTGCCCGGGTTGACGGCCAGTCCCCCGCCGGGGAGAGAGACAGAATACGGTGAGTGTATATGCCCGCACAGAATATTGACCGGTTCTCCGGAAGGCTTAAAGGATTTTTCGTCGTTATCCGGCGAAGCGTGAAAACAGAGGAACTGCTCACCGCCTAACTCGAACGAGAGCTGCCCGGGCGCGCCGGCAAGCCAGGCCTTCTCTTCGCCATCCAGCGCCGCCGCGGTCCAGATGGAGTGGTCTGCTCCCTCCGGACAGCGAAAATACCGTTCCAGCTCGACGCGGCCAAGGCCGGAGGAAACATAGCGGTCATGGTTTCCTCTTACTCTGAACGCCGGCTTAAGCGAGGAAAGCAGGCGGGTAACCTCTCCGGGGAAAGGGCCCATGTTCACGGCGTCCCCGAGAAAGCACAGGGGCGCGGACCTCAGGCCCCTGCCGGAGATATCCGCGACCACGGCCTCGAGGGCCTGCAGGTTGGAGTGCACATCGGAAATTACCAGCAGTTTTTCAGCGTTCATAGCTGCGGCCGCCCTTTACGCGAAAAGCCGCGCGGCCTTCGCTATCCAGCCGTAAAATTCTTCTCCGAGCCCGGGGCAGCGTTTCTCAAGCCCGGCCTCGCCCCCCGCCCCCCCGGAGGTCAAGAAGCGCACCAGTTGGTGGATGCCGGCGTTCGCCTTCTCCCATTGCTCCAGGGTGAGATCGGGGCGCCTTGCCTGCAGCCAGGCCAGCGCCTGTGTGTATCTTCCGTCCAATTCCGCCTGTGAGTCCGGGGCGCCGAATTTGGCCTGATAGGCCCGCGCCGTATGCCGGTCGAAGAGATTATATTCCTTCAGCGCCGGGTAAACCGCCAGGATCAGTTCCGCTTCTTCGGGCGACAAGGTGATCCCCTGCGGCGCCTCCCGGGCCGGCTTGTTCCCTTGTAGGCAAGTCTCGTCGGGTTTTTTTGTCCCTGGCATAAAAATGATAATGCACGCTACAATAAATCCAAAGACCGTCCCGATAATAATGCCGGAAATAGCGCCCAGGCCTAGTACGGATATGCTGTCGCCGCCTTGCCCATGAATGAAAATATTAGGTATGTATACCGAGGTGCCGGATATTAAACCAGCTAAAGTCCCATAAAGCGTTCCCAGGAAGATCCTTGATAATGTACTCCGGCTTTCGAGCTTCAAAGTGAACTGGACATAATAATAGCCGACCAGAAGGCCGCTGATAACACCCACGATACTACCTGCCGGACCTCCCAGCGCCCCGATCGAACCTCCGATAACTGCCGAGATAACGGCAATAACCTGTTTTAAAACATTATGTCCTGTTTGCATTTCAGCTCTCCTTGGATCCGGGCTTACTCTCCTGAACCGCCGAGCGCAGCGAGCGCGGAGGCGAAACGCGTGTCCCGCGTCTTTGACGCTCTGTACCAGGCCGGCGGTTCCAGCGCCGCTTCCTCCAGCTGCCCGGCGCGCTTGCCGGCCGCGGGGTGGGTCTTGAGGAAGCCGCCCTGCGACGCGGACGAGGACTCGAGCTTTCTCAAGACCGCGGCCATGGCCGCGGGGTCGTAGCCGGTCCGCTGGGCGTAAAGCGCCCCCTTGGCGTCGGCCTCGAACTCTTTGCCGTGGCCGTAGCCGGTGCGCATAAGGATCTCCATGACCGCCTTCACGTCGCCGCGCAGCGCGGCCAGGTCCCTGCCGGAGGCTTTGCTGCCGTAGGTCTTGCTCGCGTCCGCGGCTATGCCGAGGCCGGCTTTCAGGCGCCGCGCCTTGACGATCGCCTCGGAGCCGTGGCCGAGGGCCACGTGGGCCACCTCGTGCGCGAGCACGCAGGCCAGCTCGTCCTCGCTCTCCACCAGGCGCAGCATCCCCCTGGTGACGAAGATGAACCCGCCGGGTATCGAGAGGGCGTTGACCTCCTGGGAGTCGAGTACCTGGAAATGGTAGCCGCTGAAGGTCTGCGGCCGGTCCGAGGCCATGGCGACAGCCTGGCCGACCGTCTGCACGTAATCGTTAAGGCCCTCGTCGTCCTGCGGGCTGTATTTGGAGAGGATCTCCGCAGCAACGACCCTGCCGATCTGCCGCTCGTCGGAGGGATCAAGGTCGCGCGTGCTTTCGGCGGCCTTCTTGGTGCGGCGGCTGAACCCCAGCGACTTCTGGATGCCGTCGACCGCCTCGCCGCCTACCCCGAGGCCTTTAAGCGCTTTGCCGAGGGTCGCGTCCTTTTTTTGAGCCGCGGCTTCCTCGGGATCCTCGTCCTGCGGCGCGGAGGCTTCTTTGTTCTTCGTGACGCTCTTGCCGATGTCCCCGATCTTGTTCAGTACGTCGCCGAACCCCCTGGCCGAAGCGGAAGGCTGCCCGGCCAGCATGGAGAGAAGGAGGATGGAATGGATGATCATTTCTTCCCCCTTTTGGCGCTCTTGGGCAGCAGCGCGCCCTTGCGCAGGAATGACAGCAGCCTGGCCTCGTCCACCGAGCGCGCCTCCATGGCGTCTATCGCCTCAAGATTAACGGTCTCTCCGCTCTTGCGGTAGCCAGCCTCCAGCTCGTTGAAGCCCTTGCCGGCCAGGGTGATGTCGTCGGCAGAGGTCTGCGAGGAGCCGACCGAGGAAGCGCGGCTCTTTTTCGCTTTCTTGGCGGTCACGGCGCTTTTGTGTATCCAGCCGGTCGTGTCGTCTGCCTTGACCTGGTACCAGTCGCCGGTCGTCTTAAGGACCTCGAGGGTATCGTCAAGGGCCGGCTCGGCGACCGTGGCGGCGAACCACTGCGGGGATTTCTTGAGCTTGGCGTTGGCTATCTGGACATGCACCTGCCCGGCGAAGGCCGCAACGGTGGCCAGAACGGCCAGCATGATCATTATGGCGATAATTCTTTGCGCTTCCAGTGTGGATTTCTTAATCACTGATTCTCCTTTGAAGATCGGCGGTTTTCATTTCTCGTGCATTTCGTGCGAGCCGTCCCAGTCCTGGGGCGGCGGCGATCTGCGGAACCCGGCTATGCGGCCGAGCAGGACCTTGGACGGGCCGTCTTCAGGGCGCAGGCGCAGGGCCTCGGACAGGAAGCGTTCGGCGGCGTCGAAGTCGCGCGCGCGGTAGCTCTCGAGGCCCCGGCCGAAGACCCCGGCCAGTTCCAGCAGTTCCCGCGGCGTTTCTCCGCGCAGGCCGAGCAGTTCGTAGACCGCCACAGCCTTATTCTTCCCCTTCACTTTGATCAAGTCCAGCTCGCGCGCCTCGATGGCCGGCCCGGCCAGCGCGCGCGTGGAGCCGGAGAGCATCAGGTAGGTGTCGTAGTACTTGTTCAGGGCTTCCAGCCTGGAGGCCAGGTTTACCGCGTCGCTGATCGCCGTGTAGCTGAAGCGCTTGGGCGAGCCCATGTTGCCCACCGAGGCGGGGCCGGAGTTGAGCCCGATGCGCGCATAGACCTGCGGCAGCCCCTCCTTCTCCAGGTCGCGGCGCATCGCGACGAGGCGCTGCTGGTTGGCGAGCGCGGCCCGGCAGGCGCGGACCGCGTGGTCCTCCTGGTCCAGCGGAGCGTTCCAGAACGCCATGATGGCGTCGCCGATGTATTTGTCCAGCGTGCCGTCCAGCTCCAGGATCACGTCGGTCATCTCTCCCAGGTAGCGGTTCATCAGCTTCGTGAGCGCCTTAGGGTCGAGCTGCTCCGAGATCGTGGTGAAACCCTGGATGTCGGAGAAGAAGATGCTGAGCTCGCGCCGGTCCCCGCCGAGGGCGAGCTTTTCCGGGTGCTCCACTATCTCCCTGACCACGTGCTTGGACAGATAAACGGACAGCGCGCCCTGCGGGAAGCGGCGCTGGCGGCCCTCTGCCATGTAGCTGTAGACCGAAGCGATAGCAAAGCTCAGCACGAGCGAGAGCTGCGGCCCGACGAAGTCCAGCCAGATGCCGCGCTTGAACAGCAGGATGGAGAGGGCGCCCGGCAAGAGCGCCGCGAGCAGGAACGCCGCGGAGGTCGCCGAGGAGCCCGAGGCCAGGAACGCAGCCAGCGCTCCGGCCAGCGCGGCGAACGCTATCGCCGCGAAGACCCAGCCGCCCGGCGCGCGCCGGAGCGGGTCGCCGTGCAGGATATTGTCCAGCGCGGCAGCCAGGATCTCGGTGCCCGGGAACACCGCCGCTATCGGCGACGGACGATTGTCCATGAGGCCGGCCGCGGTGTAGCCGATCAAAACTATCTTACCCTTGAACTCCGACGGGTCAAGCGCCGGTTCGCGCTTGTCCAGCTGCGCCTGGCGCGCCAGGACCAGGTTGCCCAGGGGATAGGAAGGATAGGTCCGCCGTCCGCCGGGCGGGCGCGTGGAAAGCGCCGAGCCATGGAAGCGGATGAGCAGCCGGGCGTCGGCCAGGGGCAGCGCGGCCGGGCTGGAGGCCGGCGAGACCGCCTGGGCGACCGCTACCGGGAGGCTGGGGTAGACCCTGCCGTTCAGTTCCGCCGCCAGCGGGATGCGGCGGTGGACGCCGTCGATATCGGGCTCGGCCACCGCGTCGCCGATCCCGTCGGCGAAGTCGAGCAGCTCCGGGATGGGAGGCCGCACCGAGCTTTTGGCCGCGGCGAACGCGCGCAGGCCGGGGTCTTTGACCTCGAAGCGCGCAGGAACGGGCCTGGCGGCGCCGCGCTGCGGCCGAGGGCTGAACTCCGAAGCGAACAGCACCTTCACCCCGCCCGCCGCGGCGCGCTTGATGGCGCCCGCGAACTCGGCGTCCTCGCCCGCGCCGTACGGAGAGGCGCTGGTGAACAGGATATCAAAGACCACTGCGCGGGCCCCCGCGGCGCTCAGAAATTCGAGGACGGCGGCGTACATGCTCCGCGGCCAGGGCCAGGGCACTCCCTCCTCTTCGAAATGATCGAGGCTTTGCTGGTCCAGCATGGCCAGCGCTATCGAGCGGTCCGCGCGTGCGGGGTCCGAAAAAGAACGGAAGCGCCAGTCTAGGGTCTTCAGCTCCATCAGCGCGTAGAGGTCCGTCTGCCGGGCCCAGAAAACAGCGCACGCCAGCGCGGCTATGAGCGCGGCCAGCTGCAGGATATGGCGGCGGGAGCGCATTATATCGAAACCTGGCGTTCGCCGGCGACGGGGCTTACTATCATTAGAGACATAAGCAGATTATGGCAAATGAGCCGTAAAGAATCAATTTCGCGCACCGCATATGATATAGCGCGGGCTGCAGTTCACAGGCCGCAGGTCCCCATGCGCGGGACTCGCAATGGCTGCCTGCTCCAGGCAGATCAATAAAAGTCCGGCGCTAACGCTCCCACCAGGGAGCCCTTTGCTGCTTCCCTGTGTGGGTGCAGTTAATGAAAAAGTGCCCATGGGTCCGGTCGTATGCGTATTTGCCGCTGTCGACGTTAAAGTCAGGCGGCACCGGCACCTTCACTGTGCCGCTGGAAACTAGCGCGGCCGGGCTTTCGCGGCGGATCTCGTAAAAATAAGTTCCGCCAGGGTACAGCAGGAGCGGCTGCTTGTTATCTCCGCTCCAGGTGTAGCTTTGTTCCCGGTTCGTGCCCTCCTGCCTGAGGGTTACCCGCAGCTTTTCTCCGGCCGGTATTTGCGGAGGGTAAAGATAGGCCTCGTCCGGCAGCCGCACCGTATCTATGGCGGAAGTGTTCTTGTGCCCGCTCCTCAATTTGAGCGGCGGCGGAACCTGGGTGATAGTGCCTGGATATGACCCATCGGCCGTTTTTATACCGGCAAGGCGCGAACGAAGCTCGCTGAACTGCCCTGCCATCCGGCCCTCCCTGGCATAAGATTCGAAATCTTCCAGTTTTGGATACACCACCATAAGGAACAGAATACCGGCCAGGTAAAGGCCCATTGCGGCGAAGTTTCTTTTCAGCGCAAATACCACCGCAAGCAGGAGGAGTAGTGTCTGGCCCACAAGCGCCGGGCTGCCTTCAGCGTAATACCAGCCGAGCCCGACGCCTATGGTAGCCAGCGGGATGAAGATCGCGCCGAACATAATTAATATGTTTTTAAAGGTTTCCATGTTCATGCCGCCGGTGACCCTCTCCCGATAAACCAGGCCACCTGGAATTGCGGTGTGTAAGAAGTTATTTTACAAAACTTACAACCAGTGGAATGAGGGTTTGCCAATATAAAACCCACGAAGGTTAATCGAGGGTTTTATAAAGACTATAAAGGGGAAGGGTGCCTTACAGGCCGAATTGCGAACCTGCTTCGCTCAACATCCTGAAGATCCGGTTTAGCAAAGGTGTCCCGCACTAAACAAAGCAGAAATTATTCCCCGCGCGCGCTGCAAAGAATCGAGCTGTTATCAATCTTATGTGTTGTTGCGGTGGCACCGTATAATTATAAAACACCACCCCGGCGTCCGCTGCTGCGGCCGCTGCCCACGCCCTGGTCCGCCTTATTGCCTATCTGAAGATTAATACCCAGTGTGTTGAAGATGTCTTTGCAATTAAAACTGTTGCCGTCCGCCTGCAGCTGAAAACTGACTTCCGGGGTCAATGTCTGCGGCGCTAGAAATACAGCGACATGGACGCGTCCGGGTAGAAGCGCGGGAACGTTATCTTGCGCATCGTTACGGTCTCCTGGTGGCCCGTCCAGAGGACTGTCGCGGTCTCCTTGATCGTCTTGGGGGAAAGGTCGTAGTTCCCGAACAGGGAGATCCCGAACCGTTCTTTGGGGCGCCATTCTAGGCCGACGCGGACCGTGGGCGTGATCTCGGAACCTTTCATCTGGTCCATTTTTATTTTCAAGGTGCCGTCGTCATAGTCGAAATCATTGGACCCGCTGTCGGTAGTATTCTTGTTGTTCAGGCTAAACATGGTTGCCCCGGCCCCGGTGAATAAAGAGAACTTCCTGGAAAGCGCGAAAGTCTTGTTGACCGTGAACCTGGCGCTGGGGCCGTCCGCCCGCCAGGCGGTTAGCGCTCTCGGTTCGGTTGAATTCACCGAGAACGCAGCCGCGTCCGGCGAGATCTCAAGATGAGCCAGGATCATCAGGTCCATTGTCCAGGAGGTCCACGGGGAATAGCGCACGCCGCCGCCTATTCCCAGCAGGTTCATGGAACTCTTCAAAGGAGTTACTACCTTTCCGCCCGGAGCGGTGAACGGCGCCGGTACGGACATTCTTACCGGGGCCGAAAAGCCCGCCAGGTACATACCTATAGCCTGCGTATTAGGCACAAGAACGAGGTATCTGCCGGCGTCTTCGTCGAAAGTTGCGGTCTCTACTTCGGTAACGTCGGAAGCCAGTATTTCCCCGCTTTCAGCGTCCACCATTTCCGTGCTAAGGTGGTAGGAATCGCCCAGCCGCGAGACACTGCCGATTATCACCAGCCTGGCGCCAAGCAGCTTGCCCAGTTTCGCCGCCGTGGCGCTTTCGGTAACGCCGCCGGCTCCCAGGGCCTGTTCCTTCAAGACGGTATCCAGTTGCGCCCTCTCCACCACTTTGAACGTATGGGTCACTACGAACTTGTTGGTCAGGATCTCGCCGCAGGCGTAGTCCACCCGTTTCTCCGCCAGCTTCTTGTCCGTCTTGAACGGCATAACTGCCAGCGTGGCGGTGCTGAGCCCCGTTTCCGCGGCTGAGCGTGTAAAGGTCTTTACTACCTTCACCATGCGTACGTCCAGCTCGCCCGCCCTGGCCTCGGCGCAGAGGAGCGCCTGGCATAATGCCGCAGCCGCTATTGCTGAAAACAAGCGTATTACAATTCTCATTTCTCTTCTCCTGCCATGACAAAAGGGATACTATCTTTATCCGTTTTAGTTGTCAAGGACGGTATCTAGCGGTTGCCGGAAAAATTAAAAACGCGCCATTAGGCGTGCCTTATTTTTGAAGCCTTCTTTATCGGGCCCGTAATAGGTTTTGCGGAAATTTAATTCTGCGGCAGCGGCCGCCTCGGGGAAAAACAGGAAACTCGAAATTTGGGGTGCCTTCCAGGCCGAATTGCGAACCTGCTTCACCCAACATCCAGAGGAAACATTGTAGCGAAGGAGTCCCGGGCTTAAACAAAGCAGAAAATTATTCCCCGCGCACGCTGCAAAGAATCGAACTGTTATCATTACAGACTCTGTCCGCGCTCGCCAGTGGCTGCTGCCTCTCGCGGCGCGGGCTTGTTGCTGTTATCTATTTTAACTGACACCGGTGGCACCATAAAATTATAAAACACCGCCCCGGCGTCCGCTGCTGCGGCCTCCGCGGCGGTCTTTCCTGTTATTAATTTGTAGCCGCCGGGTGAGGCGGAACCTGCTAAGAAAATATGGAAAGGCCAGGGCGGTAGCGTCTTGCCTCGGGATAGCCGCCGCACCCGCCCTGGCCTGGCTTATCTGTCCCCGCCCATTTATGATACAGCGTAATGAGCCACCCAATTTTATATCCTTCAAGAATGAAAAGAGTTAAAATTGATTTGTAGTCGGGAAAGTTTGGAATAACACTGCTATTTTTTGATTAACGATGCGAAGACATAGACCAATCCTACAGGTAATTGCGGACATGAATATCCCTCATGTCTATAACGCTTTCAAGGGAATCGGCCGGTTGCGGCTGCTTGAAAGCGGCGAAATCACTGCTGCGACGGTAAAGAATTGCGATATCCTGATAGTACGGTATGTGACGCGCGTCGATAAAAAACTTTTAGCCGGAAGCAGGATAAAGTTCGTCGGAACGGTTTCAGCCGGTACGGACCATATCGACCTCCGGTATTTAAAGGACCAAGAAATCGCTTTCTCTGCCGCACCAGGCAGTAACGCGGAATCGGTAGCAGAGTATGTGATTGCGGCGCTCTTGTCCCTTCATGAGCGGGGCCGCATAAGCATCCCTGAGGCCACGTTAGGCGTTGTCGGAATAGGGAATGTCGGCAGCCGGGTAGCGGAAAAGGCGAAAACTTTGGGAATAAATGTCCTGCTGAACGATCCCCCGAAGCGCAGAACTACCGGTGATAAGTCCTTCAGGCCACTATCCAAATTGATGGATTCCGATGTTATAACAATACATACGCCGCTGACCTTTACTGGTAAAGACAAGACCGCGGGTCTGTTTGGTGCGGAGAGGCTGGCCGGGCTTAAACGCGGGGCCGTTATCATTAATTCCGCTAGAGGTGGGATAGTCTGCGAACGCTCACTTAAGGAATGTCTCGAGTCCGGACGGCTCGGTGGTGCGGTCATCGACGTTTGGGAGAATGAGCCGGACATAGACCCTGGGTTGGTGGAGCTGGCCGATATCAGCACCCCACATGTAGCCGGGCTGTCTCAGGAAGCCAGGCTCGCCGCAGTCTGTATGATCTACGCCGCAGTATGCGCTCATTTCGGGATACCCTCTGTTTGGAATCCGTCGATTCTCCGACGCGCGCCTCTTCCCTGCGTGCGTTCGCCCGGAGAGACGCTTTACAGCGTTCTTCACGGTGCTGTTCGGAGGATATATGATATTGAAAAAGATTCGGCTGAATTTAAGTTGGAAGTAGTGAAAGTCCCCACTGCGGGCGCGGCGTTTACCGCTTTTCGTAAACGCTATCTGCGCCGTTTTGAGTTCTCAAGCCGGGCACTTGCCCTGTCAGGCCCGGCGCGATTTGTCCGTGTGATGCGCTCCCTCGGATTTAATCCTAGGTAGCTGTTGCTTGATCCCCCACCGTTTAAAGGATGTTGTAAGGATTTTTCCGATCATCGTCCTGTAATCTACCCCGTTCAAGGCGCAGCATTGTGCCAGCGTCCTTTGCGGATGCAGAGTCGCGTCGGCGTTGAACTCCAAAAAGTAATGGCATCCCCGGTTGTCCACGCGCACGTCCATGGTCCCGTAGTCTACAGGCCGGAACAGTTCATAAATCCTTTTCGCGTCCTTCATGATGCGTTTCGAAAGAGCATCTCCGGCGATAAGGGTCCGTTTTGAGTATGTCCCCGCTTTTTTGACGCGGAAGCCGAGCATCTCCTTTCCAAGTCCACTACCATCGGCGCAGATATCCTCGATGATGCCGGAAAACTCTGTTTCAGCGTTCCCGATGATTCCTACCTTGCATTCGCGGCCGGCGATAAACCGCTCAACAATCATTGGCATTTTAAGGCGGGAAAAGAGCTCCTCCGCCTTTGTCAGCAGACTTTTCCTGGAATGGATTACAGAACTTTCATCTATCCCTATTGAGGAGCCTTCGTATGCCGGTTTGAGGATAAGCGGGAACGGCGGAAGTGAGGCGGCTCTCACGTCGCCCGGCGTATGAATGTATGCCCATTCAGGGGTAGGAATGCCCAGCTTGTCCCAGAAGGACTTCATGGCGTGCTTATGCTGGCTCATCATTTTCGTGTACGGGTCGGCGCCGGAATAGGGAAGTTTTAACAACGAATAGAGGGCAGGACCCGCCGCCAGGCGATAGCGATTAACGAAGCCTACTGAAAGATTGAAGATGAAATCTACTCCGCTTACGGGATGTGCCGCCAGATCTTCCGGAGTGCCAAGGATGACTGTGGTAAAGCCGAGTTCTTTTATTGCCCCGGTTATCGCGGCTATTTCCCCCGGCTCCCGCCAATGGTATAACTGATCCAGCGGCAGTCCTGTTTTCAGCGCATCCGCCTTGGTCTCCAGCACGATGCCAATATTTGTTATTTTGCGCACAAAGTTCTCCTGCACGATATCAACTGCGGGAAAGATATGTTTCCCGCCGGGAATAGGTCAACTCCGTCTTTCCGTTAGTTCTTATAAATCTTCGTGTTTCTATGTGTTTAACCTCTCCCGGCTTAGCGTCCGCCAGGGTTTCTACCGTTACCTCGCCGGCTAGGGGGCTGCTGCAATACAATTCGGCACAAACCAGTTTCTTCCCCCCGTCAGCTGAAATACGGATCAGTACCGGCGCCGCCATATCGTTTCTGAACTTCAGGTCTTTCAGTTCATAGGTGTACGCCGCGTCCCGTCCAAGCTCAACTATCCGGTCTTTCCCCCACAAGTCCACGCTGTGATTGTGTTTTTCAAGTATGCGTATATTCGCCTGCAGGGCTGCGTTGAAGAGCACTGTTGATATCTGGCACAGACCGCCGCCAACCGAGCTGGATAGTTTGCCTCTGATGATAACGGGGCCCGGTTTATATCCTTTCTGGGCTACTGGTTCACCGATCACCTTCCGCATCGAAAAGATCTGTCCCGGCTGTAATACCAACATATCAATAGCCTCGCAGGCCAGCCGCATATTTGAGATACGGTTCTTGTTCTCAACGCCCAGTTCTCCCCGCTCCTTTATGGGCAATTGAAATTCGCCTATCCGGTGCCGGAATTCGTTCGCCTCCTGGTTTCCTGCTTTAGTTACTGAGTAATTCCATGCCCAACCCCTTAAAATATCCTCGGTGTTTGCAATGATCCTCCGCGCGGTCTTGAATCTGATTGCCGGGGTGGATATTTTACCCCGTATCTTCCTATAGACATAGGATAAAAATGCGGTTGGGTTCATTGAGAGCCTATAGAAAGCGTACATTGAGAGGTCCGCCGCGCGGCCTTTAACAAAAAGTGTCCACAACTGTAAGGCTCGGTGTGGCAACCTGAGTTTTTTGTCATTGGCGGAACGAAGAATATAATCCAGATGCGTGACGAGTTCGTTCTTAAAGCAATATTGGCGGGCTTCTCCCAGGATTGCCCTGCAACGTTCGGCAATTTGTTGTATTTCTTCTTTTGGAAGACAGGCGGCGGAGTACATGAACATATTCTCATCTATATGGCGCATCCCGTTTATGGTATTGAGAACCAGCGGGAGGTCTTTTTTGACGGCGTATTGAATAATGGACGGCAGATTCCGGAAATTGCTCTTCATCACACAGAAGTTAAGATATAGACGCCAGTCCTTCCCCTCCGCGCGCTTGGCCACAAAAATGGCCGCTGCCTCATCCAGGTTGCGCTCGAAAACATCCCATGACGCTCCGGTGCGTATGTGTTCATAATCACTGTTCAATCCTTCCAGTGAAAACTTTAGGTGCAACCCTTTTAATCCGCCGCAATACGGCATAACGGACGCTATCGGTGTCTGTCCGTTGGTGCTGAAAAAAACTATGGGCTGGGCTTCCCACGTCCCCAATTCTTTAAGCATAGAAAGGCAGTCTTTGTTAATCGTGAATTCCCCGCCCATGAAACGCAAAAAACGGCTTTTCTCTGTAAAAGTCCGGAGAGTGTGGAAATCTTCTTGTTTTACTCCCTTGCCTTTTCTCGACGATAAACAATGGCGGCATCTCAAGTTGCAATCCCAGTCGATCCCGAAGCCCAGGATACCGGGCCCGTCCTCGGCCCAGGCGGGAGGCAGTTCTTCAACCCTGCCAAGTCCTTCCGGGATCGCAGCCGTGTTTTTGGAACCATAAAACTTATTCCAGCGGTATGAGCGGCAGAAATATTCGCAGCCGGCCTGCAGGTAGTTCCCCTGTGCCATGTTCTCACGGACAAAATTCAGTTTAGGGCCACGCCAAATATCCAATAAAGGCGTTTCGTTTATGTTCCCAAGGCTGCCGACGTTGGAATAGCAGCAATGGGTTACATTCCCGTTGCCCCAAATATACAGCGTTGTCCAAGGATTCTTGCAGATATATGGCATGCTTCAGCGGTCCGGGTAGAATACTGACCGGCCTCTCCAATTGCGGAACTTTACCGCGGGCTTTCCTGAGGCGTCGCGGCAGAAGCGGAATTCCGGAGTGCCACCTGCCTCCAGCGGGATGTCCTGCTTTCCGGTAGGATGAAAAAGCGTGTAGCGCGGAAAACTTGGCCCGGGGATCACCCGGCGCAGTTCCTTCATCAGTGTTATCCCGCGCTTTACGGAGGTGCCGTAATACTCCCGTCCAAGGCTGTACGGGGCGTTATGAAAGAGATAGTAGGGCACGATCCGGCGGGCATAAAGCATGAGCAGCAGTTCCCTCAGCGTCGCTACGGAATCGTTTATCCCCCTGAGCAGAGGGGATCGCCAGAGTATGAGAGGCCTGTATCCACCTTTGTCTAAGACTTCCAGCGCGGAGTCGAATTCCCGTGTAATCTCGTTGGGGTGGGCCAAGTGTATCTCAAGAACTGTCACCCGGTGTTTTTTTAGTATGGCGGCAAGCCCTGGGTCCACACGGAAGGGGTTAAAGGTCAATGCCCTGGTGTTGATCCTGATAGTCTTGACGGAGCTTACGGCGGCAACGTCGCTGAGGATCTTCTCCAGCGCGTCATTCGGCAGCAGAAGGGGGTCGCCGCCGCTTATCAGGACGTCGGATATGTCCGGATTGGCGCGCAGGTAGCGAAGAGACCTTTCCCACACTGCTGGAGAGGCGGCAAAACGCAATTTCTTCGAAACGTCCAGGGTGCGCTTCGTCAGGTAGCAGTAGCTGCAGTACCCATGGCAGCTGTTGACTACACGCAGCAGCGCTCTTCCGGGATACTTGTGGTGCAGTATCGGGGTAGGCATCTCCTTTGAAAGTTCCCAGTTGGTGTGAACCCCGTCATAAGCGCCGTCGCCGCGAAGTTCGTCTGGCGACAAGAATTTAAACTGTCTCCAGATCGGATCGACTGCTGTCGGATTTAGTTTTTTATCCAGGCGAATCAAGGAAAGCGTATAAGGCGTTATCGAGATATTGAACTTGGCCACATGAGCTGCGAAATCCCTCCGCGATTCCTCGCTGATGTTCGGGAAGAATTTAGAGATATCGCTGCCGTTATGGAAACGGTTTTTTAGCTGCCATCTCCAATCACGCCACAGCCTGTCGGGGATGTCAGTATACTTCCAATGCCTTTTCATATAAAGTGCCAGAGTTGATGCGGGAACGGCTCATCTGAGCGGCGGCTTCTTACTCCACCTCCTCTTGCCCAGTCTGCCCCGGCTGTTTAAGCTTTTCCCGCAGCCTGCTGCTTGCGTACTGAAGGCAATATCGCGAATGCGCGATGGCCTTACTTACCACTTCCTCGTCGTCGCGAAGTTCCACGGATGCGGATTCCAGTAAGCTGCAATTGCTTTCCACAGCTTTCATGACCACTTCCCTGTCGCCCCGGAGTTTTTCAGGAAGCGCACTTACATTGCCACGCCCCCCAGTCAGGATAAATGTACGGATAAGCGGCAGTACTTCAGGATCGTTCTGGACTTTCGAGGACGCAGCCGAATAAAGTTCCGGGTGACCTTTAAGAACCGGTAATACCAGGTCCTTATCTCCCTTGAGTTCGTCTGAAATATAGCTAAGGGCAGTCGGATCCTTCAACAACAGCTCCTTTATGAAGGCTTTATCGTTGCGCAGGGCGTCCGAGGCAAGCTCAAGCAGATAGATGTTGTTTGATATAACCTTGGACACAATTTCTTTATCGGAGCGCAACCGTTCGGAAAAAAATTTCAGATTATAGGGGTTCTTGGCAAGGATATCAGCGGCGAAATCTTTATTGTCGAGCAGTTCATCTGGCAGCATTTCGGCCAGATATTCAAACCTCGGAACTGTCTTCAGGAATTCTTCTGAGTAGAGTTTCTCTTTTACCGCTTTATATTCGGCGTCTTTAGGATTTTCAATTAGATACTTTAGGATTGAAAGCTTTAAAGCTACAGTCGCAGACTCATTGCCTTGCAAGGCAGCGGCTATAAGGGTTTCATACTCTTGCGGGGTAAAAGATTTTGCATTAAAGGTTCCTTCCGCGAACCAGGTGCTGTTTCCGAAACGTTTATAGAACCACTCCATTCCCTCGGGTCTATCTAATTCCCCTTCGGCAGACATTGCGGTCTGACTCGCGGTTTCCCCGCTAATCAGGCTTAGACTGTCTCCGGAGGGAAGCGGTCCGGCCGTCCCCGCGGTCTTTTCTGCTGACGGCTGACTTATGGTGGTGGCTGTAGTTGACGCGACAGCCGGCTGGAACGGTGCAGCGCCGGATTTGCGATACTGAGCCAGGTAATAACCTGCGGCTAGGCCGACTATTGCAAGGACAGCGATTATGTTGGCGGTCTTTTGTGTCATTTTATACCTCCGGCGTATTTGTGTACTATCTCGCTTGCGATCTGCGCGTTCCTGATATCCGAAGCATTGGGCCTTCTGGGCTTTAATGCGAGAATCTTTTCTGCTAGCGATACGGCCTGTGTGTAATCGCCCTTTCCAATGGCGATAACCGAGAGTTTTGCCATAGATGTAAGATGCTCAGGAAAAAGAAAGAGTATGTAACGGTATATTCTCTCTGCATTGCCGTAAATGCGGCTATAAAAGAACATGTGCGCGGATATCTTGTATGTGTCCATGCTCTTTCCACGCTTAAGTGCCTGTTGTATACGCAAGCTCATCTCGTCGGTATTTCCGGCAAGAAAGTCGAGATATGCTAACGCCAAGTACAAATCGGCTCTTTCCGGGTCTATTTCGATGGCAGCTACAAAATCTTTTTTCGCGGTGGCGCTATTACCCATCATTACGGCTTTGAGTCCGCGCTGATAGTGATAGTCGGCTATGCAAAGGTGTGTTCCGGCAAGAATTAGGGCTGAGAAAGCAGGTATTAAAACTGTAGTCCATATCGGTTTGACTTTTATGGATCTAAGACGCCCTAGGTTTTCGGAGAAGCCCAAGAGCAGCGTCAGCAACAGCAGGCTGGTCGGAGAGTTGAGCATTACTGTATACATGCTCTTATACAGCAATAGGAACAAGGCAGCGCCAAGATGTCCCCCTAAGGCTTGGGCGCGTCTAAATACAAAGATGGAGAATAGCAGCGAGAAGCCTAGCCCCGGCAGGCCCAGTTCCGCTGCCTGCTGAAGGAAGATATTGTGCGCATCCTGCGTAAGACTTGTATAACTTCCAAAATATCCCGCTACAGCCGGCATAGATGAGAAGAACCCGTGTACGGTTTGCAAGTAATTGTTCTCGAACTGCCCAAGGCCTACTCCTGTGACAGGATTCATAATGAACATGCGTAGGCTGGTCAACCAAAGAAATACACGGCCCAACACCGATGCCGGAGAGAACAGTAACATCAGAAGGACAAAAGTCATTGCTCCGGCGGCAATCAGTTTAAAGCTGCGTTTAAAACGCCATACGCCATAAAGAGCCAGGTAAAGGAATGTTCCCTTGCTCCCAATGGCAAGTATTCCGAAGAAAAGCGCCGCAGCCCCCGCGGCAAGCCATATCTGGACTTTTTCGCTTTTGGATTTATCCCGTAAATGAAAAACGATGAGTATCGACACCCCTAGCAGTGTGGCAAGAAATTCCGGGTTGCCGACGGTTCCGGTTAGGCGGCCTTCTACCGGGATCAGGACGCTTGGCAGGAATGACACTGCATTGACAGACTGGAGTGTTGTTAAACAACACTGTATTAGTGCAATTCCACAGGCGAACTTAAGTGCGGTTGTTTTCTGGCAATCACTAGCGTTAATTGTGACCAGATACATCGCGCAACCGCAGATGGCATATAGTAATTGTATGTAAGCGTGTCGCGGTTCTCCGGAGAACCCGGCCATGCTGGCCAACATTAATAAATAACCAGCCAGGAAAAGAACCGTGCTGCGTGCAGGTAGGCGGAGTTCCTCTTGCTGAAGTAGAATGCCGGCTGAAGCAAGGCTGCCGATAAAAAGAACCAGGAGTTTGGGGATATAATACGCCTGGTAGAAGACCCCGCTGAAAGCGAGAATGATACCAGATAGCATGAATGGAAGGATAAAATTCATTCTCAGTTACTTACGCCGGGGCCTTGTTCCGTATGCGCAAGTTTCTTAGTGAGTAGTGCCCCAAGGAATTTTTCAGGGTCTAAGCAATGCCTTTCCAAATCTTTGCGAGTTTCTCTATATGAGCTGTCGGTGCCTTTATCCTCGTAATCTTTCCGGATTTCCAAATGTAAGTGGTTGTGCGTGTATCGGCTTTTTTTGAACGAGGCTTTGTCAAAAAGCCTGCCTAGCCTGGTATGGGGCGTAACCTGTTCCCCTGCCTTCACGGAAATGTCCTGTATATGGACATATTTTGAATATAATCTGCTCCCGTCAGGGAGGAGATGTTCTATTACTACCCCACCGGATAGATCTTTGAATGAGGCGGCTAGCACCCTGCCGTCATTAATGGGGTATACTTCTTTGCCGAATCCGCCCCTGAGGTCTATTCCGGCGTGTCTATGCCCGTCATCCCCCCCGCCAGTCCGGAAATCCGCAAATTTGCCTACGATGCGTCGCAGAAAAGCTTTAGCGTTAGAATCGTTATTGCCGCTAAAAGGCGAATTCCATGCGTTGGACATTGGCGTTTCCCCTAGGCAGTTCTGCTGCACCAATAGAATGTCCACGGGGGTCTTACTGAGTAGTTTTATGCTGTCGCCGTGTATGGTCGCGGTCACCTGTAGCGTGCTGGTTTTAAGGTTCTGATGTTCCAATGTAACTGAATATTTTCCAGATGAAAGGATTGCCCCGGGTGTTTCCGGGATTAATATTATGTCCTTATGCGCCTCACTTTTAAGCAGATACCTCCCATTATCTGATATGAGTTCCGCACAGAACTGGTTCTCAACTGTTCCCATACGCGTTATCAAGACGAGATATAAGTTCCGTGTCGAGGCGGCGTGCACACTAAAGGGCAATAATAAAGAGAAGGCAATCCCCCAGAAGGCTGTTTGCATATAAGAAATCGCGGCTCCCCTAACCTGACGCCACAAAGCATAATGAAGTACATTATTTTGCTGTGCATTACGCCAAACTAATAATACAAATAGTGCTACATTCTGGCAAATGCAAGTAAACAAAAAACGCGCCGGACGGCGCGTTCTGTCGCTGAAGCCTTCTTTATCGGGCCACTAACGGGAGAAAAGGCGTTTTTTAAATTTTGGGGTGGCTGAGGGGACTTGAACCCCCGACCTCTCGGGCCACAGCCGAGCGCTCTAACCACTGAGCTACAACCACCGTGTAGCTCTATTTTAGTTTTTTCGGGGCGATAAAACAAATGTATAATTGCCGGGGAGGGCTAATATGATAAGAAAACCAGCTGTTGCAGGGCGCTTTTATGAGGCGCGGCCTGAAGAACTGCGCGCGGAGGTTTCAGGTTTTGTTAAACCCGGGGTGCTTCCCGCCGGGCGCGTGGCGGGCTTCCTGTCCCCCCACGCCGGCTACGCTTTCTCCGGGGCCGCGGCCGGCGCCGCCTTCGCCCCGCTTAAAAATCTCCATTTTGACACGCTTGTGATAATGGCCGCCGGCCACACTATGTCCCTTGCGAAAGGGGCACTGCTTGCCGAGGGCTCCTTCGAAACCCCGCTCGGAGCGGTCGAGATAGATTCCGCCTTCTGCGCCGAACTCCTCAAGGAGAAAAAACTATTCGAGAACCTGCCCCGCGCGCACGAGGCCGAGCATGCCGTGGAAGTCCAGCTGCCTTTCCTGCAGGTCATTAAGGGGAGCGCCGTTAAAATAGTCCCCCTCCTGTTTAATTCAACTGACGCCGCCCTGCTTGAAGAAGCCGGCCGCGCCATTGGCCGCGCCATGAGAGGGCGCAAGGCGCTGTTCTGTGTTTCTTCCGACCTGTCACACTACCCGCCGGGAAAAATAGCCGAGATTTCGGACCGCTCCGTGCTGCTGGCCCTGCGCCAGGCCATGCGCAATTCAAGCCCCGGCTACTTCGACCTGGCCAACGCACTGCTGCTTTCAAAAGCTTCGCAGTACCTTGATACTACCGCCTGCGGCCAGGCCGCCATGACGGCCGGCGCCGCCGCCGCCCTCGAGCTTGGCTGCAACGATTTTGAACTGGGCCTTTATACACATTCGGGGAAGGTCTCGGGCGACGACAGCGCCGTGGTCGGCTACGGCGCGGGATATTTCACCGAAGTCTCGCCGAAGCCCGCCGGCGCGCTTGAATTATCGCCAGCCATGAAGAGCGAGCTGCTCGCCCTGGCGCGCAGCAGCATCGGCGCCTGCCTGAAAACCGGCAAGATCCCGGTACAGCCTTTAAGCCCCAGGCCGGAATTTAACCAGCCAGCCGCCATCTTCGTCACGCTTACGCTGGGCGGCAGCCTGCGCGGCTGCATAGGCAGCCTTGAGCCGCGCACCGCGCTTGCCGACATGGCAGCCTCCTACGCCGGGGCCGCGGCTTTCGAGGACCCCAGGTTCGAGCGGGTCTCCGAGGCCGAGCTGAAGAAGATCAAAATAGAGATCTCGGTCCTTTCTCCGCTGGAGCTTGTCAAAGGCGCTGAAGCGGTGAAGGCGGGTGTGCACGGGGTTTACGTTAAAAGCGGCCGCCGGTCGGGCACTTACCTGCCGCAGGTCTGGGAGCACTTTAAAAAGAAAGAAGATTTTCTTTCCTCGCTTTGCCTTGAGAAAGCGGGGCTCTCCGCCGACGCCTGGAAAGACAAAACAGTCGAGCTTTACACTTATACGGTTGATGCGTTTGAAGAACAATAGCCGGCTTTTGGTATAATATTTTTGCGGACTTGATCCCTTGCGGACAGGTACCCACGTTATGAAAAGATATTACGGTATAGCCGGCAGCGGCCGGGCATCCAGGCACCTCCAGGCCTATTTCAGGCTTCTTAAAGTCCCATTTAAACTTTGGCGCAGAAGTTCCGGGCTCGCGCCCAAAGCGGTGCTCGGCGGCTGCTCTACGGTTTTCATCCTTATAAATGACGGCGCTATCGCTCCGTTCATTTCCGCTAACCCTTTCCTGAAAGGTAAAACCCTCATACATTTTTCCGGCAGCCTTGGGATAAAGGGCGCTTTCGCCATGCATCCCTTCATGCCGCTCTGCGCCAGGCCGCTCTCGCTCAAAGAGTACCGCCGCCTGCCGTTCGCGCTGGACCGCGGCGTCTCCATGAGGAAGCTGGTGCCGGAATTCGTCAACCCGGTTTTCAGGATCAAAAAAGGCGGGAGACCGCTTTACCACGCCCTGTGCGCGCTCGGCGCGAACCTGCCCGTTATCCTGTGGCAAAAAACCATGCAGGACCTGAATAAAAAATTCGGCATACCGCGCGGACAGATCCAGCGCTACTTCCAGGCTTCCCTCGACAATTTCAGGAAAGATCCGGGCCGCGCCCTGAGCGGGCCTCTCTCCCGCCGCGACGCGCCCACCATCGCGTCGGACATCGGGGCGCTCGGTGACGACCCTTTCGCCGGAGTATATTCCGCCTTCGCTAAAATTTATGAAAATAACTGACTTTTATAAATACAAAAAACCGGGGCGCAAGATCTCAGTGATAACGGCCTACGACTACACCATGGCCGTCCTCGCCGCGGAGTCGGCCATAGACTGCGTTCTGGTCGGCGACAGCCTGGCCATGGTAATGCACGGCCACGGCTCCACCATAGCGGCCACCGTAGCTATGATGGCGCTGCACACCGCGGCCGTCTCCAGGGCCGTTAAAGAAAAACTGGTGATCGCCGATATGCCTTTCCTGTCCATGCGCAAGGGGCTGGCCCCGGCCATGCGGGCCGTGGAGAAGCTGGCCAGGGCAGGGGCGCAAGCCGTGAAAGTAGAGGGCGTTGAAGGACATGGGAAAATAATCGCGCATATAATAAAATCCGATATGCCGGTGATGGGGCATCTAGGTCTGACCCCGCAGTCGATTAATAAATTCGGCGGCTACAAGGCACAGGGCAAGGACCCGGCCTCGGCTGAAAGGCTGGCCGCCCAGGCGCTGGAGCTGGAGAAGCTTGGCTGCTTCGCCCTGGTGCTGGAATGCGTGCCTGCGGCGCTTGCGGAGCGCATCACCGCTTCCCTCAGAATACCGGTGATAGGGATAGGCGCGGGACAATTTACCGACGGGCAGGTGCTGGTTATGCAGGACATGCTCGGGCTTTACGGCGAGCCCCCCTCCTTCGTTAAAAAATACCTGGACGGCCGCCAACTGGTAGTGCGCGCGCTTAACGAGTTTGACAGCGAAATTAAAAATTCCGTATTCCCGGAGATGAAACCCCGCACTTTTTCCGAACAACCGGCCAAAGTGCGGGGTGAAGGAAATCAACATGGTGACAGTTAAAGGAACAGCGAAGTGGCTGAAGCTGCGTACCAGTCTGCTCTTTGCCGGCAAGACCGTCGGCTTCGTTCCCACCATGGGAGCCCTGCATGCGGGCCATCTGTCCCTGCTGCGCCGCGCCAAGCGGGAGAACGACCTGGCTGTGGCCAGCATTTTTGTGAACCCGGCCCAGTTCAACGACCCGCGGGACCTTGAGCGCTATCCCCGCACGCTGGCTGAAGATATCAAAAAGCTGGAGGCGGAAAGAACCGATTTCCTGCTGCTGCCTTCTGCCGGAGATATGTACCCCGACGGCTACAGGTACAGGCTTAGCGAGACCAACGACAGCAAAGTCCTCTGCGGCGCGCACAGGCCCGGCCACTTCGAGGGCGTGCTGACCGTGGTGCTGAAGCTGCTCAACCTGGTCCGCGCCGACAGGGCCTACTTCGGTGAAAAAGATTACCAGCAGTACCATTTAATTAAAGGGATGGCGGAGGCTTTCTTCACAGGCACAAGCATAGTCCCCTGCCCGATAATGAGGGAGCCGGACGGGCTGGCCATGAGCTCGCGCAATCTGCTGCTGGAGCCGGGGGAGAGGAAGCTTGCCCCCGCACTGTATAAGGCGCTCAGGTCGCCCGCCCGCCCCGCCGGCATTAAAAAGCGGCTGGCCGCGCTGGGCTTCGAGCCGGAATATGTTGAAGAGCGGTGGGGCCGCAGGTTCGCAGCGGCTAAACTGGGTAAAGTGAGGCTTATCGATAATGTCCAAATCTAAAGGCAAGATACTCTTCCAGCTGACAGGCTCCATAGCCTGCTACAAGGCCTGCAATGTCGTCTCAAAATTGGTGCAGGAGGGATTCGACGTCAAGACCGTCTGCTCGGCGAACGCGCTGAAATTCATCGGCAAGTCCACCCTTGAAGGGCTCACCCATAACGCGGTCTACGTCGACACTTTCGAGGACAGGTCGGCGCTGGAGCATATAGCCCTGACCAAATGGCTGGACCTGGCGATCATCTGCCCGGCCACCGCCAATATTATCAACAAGCTGGCGGCCGGGATAGGCGACGATTATATCTCCACCGTCTTCCTGGCCTTCGACTTCTCGAAGCCCTACCTGGTAGCCCCGGCCATGAACCAGAACATGTGGGCCCACCCGGCCACGAGGCGCTCGGCGGGCATACTTGCCGGCTGGGGCGTAAAGATGCTGGGCACCGGCACCGGCTACCAGGCCTGCGGCGACAAAGGCGCCGGCAGGCTGCTGGAGCCCGACGCTATATATAAGGAAATAATAAAGCATTTATGAAAGTGCTTCTGACTTTCGGCGGGACGCGGGAATACATCGACGCCGCCCGTTTCATAACCAATATGAGCACCGGCAGGACCGGCCGCATAATAGCCGAGCGCTTCGCCGCGCGCGGCTGTAAGACCATGTGCCTTTGCGCGCAGGGCGCCGAGCGGCCCGCCGGCAAAAACATCAGCGTGAGAGAATTCACGGGTTTTAAGGACCTGGACCTGGAACTTCAACGGCTTTTAAAGACGCAGGCCTTCGACGCGGTAGTCCACTTGGCGGCGGTCAGCGATTATTCCCCCGCCCTAATAGAGGCCGGCGGCAAAAGAATTAAGCCGGGCCGCGCCGGCAAGCTGGATTCCGAAGCGCCGGTTATCAAGCTGGTCCTGAAAAGGAACTTTAAGATCATAGACCGGATAAAAAAATACGCGGCGGCCGGGAAAAAGGCCCCGCCGCTGCTGATAGGCTTCAAGCTGACCTCTGGCGCAGCGGCTGAGCGCGTTCTTGAAAAAGTCCGCGCCCTGTCCTCGGCGGATCTTGTGGTGCACAACGACCTCGCCGAGATGAAGAAGAAACATTTTTTTCACATCTACAGGAACGGGTGCAAACTGGCCGACTGCGGCGGGCCGGAGGAACTGGCTGACCGGCTTTACCCCGCAATTTGGCCGGCTTCCGGAAAAAGTGCGGGGTGTATTCAGCAATAGAGACCAAATCGGAGACAATATGCTCTTAGCTCTCGACGTAGGCAATACGCAGATATACGGCGGCGTTTTCAGGGACGACAAGCTGGTGGCCAAGTTCCGGGGCACTTCCTGCAGCGCAACTCCCGACGAGTTCGGGACCTTTTTCAGGAACGTGCTCCGCGAGAACGGCATAGACCCGAAGGAGATAAAGGAGCTGGCCATCTGCTCGGTAGTGCCGGACCTTATCTACGCGCTGCACCAGACCTCGCTGAAATATTTCAACCTGGAGCCTTTCCTGCTGCAGGGCGGCATAAAAACCGGCCTGAACATAAAGTACAAGAACCCCGCCGAGGTAGGCGCCGACAGGATAGCCAACGCCATAGCCGCCTCAGCGATGTTCCCGGAGAAAGACCTGGTGATAGTGGACCTGGGCACGGCCACCACCTTCTGCGCCGTTTCGAAGAAGAAGGAATACCTGGGCGGCGTGATAATGCCGGGGCTGCGCATCTCCATGGAGGCGCTTGCCTCAAGGACGGCCAAACTGCCGCGGGTGGAGATAGCCAGGCCCGCCGAGCTGGTGGGCAAGACTACCGTGGATTCCATCCAGTCCGGCCTGTATTACTCCAGCCTGCTGGCCATAAGAGGGATCTCCGCCAGGATAAAGAGCGATTATTTTTCCGAGGACGCGCTGGTGATAGGCACCGGCGGCTTCTCCAAGCTGTTCGAGGACGCGGGGCTTTTCGACCGCGTTATCCCCGACCTGGTGCTGCTGGGCATAGCCGCGGCCGTGCGCTTGAATAAGGAAAAAGATAAAAAATAACCGCGACCCGGCTGAAATTAAAAATCCACCGCGCAGACTGCGCGGTGGATTTTTTTCAGCCGGATGGAAGAGTACTAGAACTTTTTGTTCAGCGTGAAGAAGACCAAGGCTATCAGACCTACCACCAGCGCGGCTCCGCCGGTCCCTAATATCAGGAAACCAAGGAATCCAACGAACGCCGAGGTTACTATCTGGCTCTTGTTGTCGCTTATCAGCTTCGTCACTTTTTCACCGAAAGTCGGGGGTTTGGGCGCCGGGGGTACGACCACGGGAACCGGGGGCGTAGGCGGAGTGGGGGGTGCTACTACGGGTGTGGTCGCGGCAACCTCTTTATTAGCGGTGATATTCAGCTTAGGGAGCACAATCTTCGAGCGCCCGTCGCCTTTCCAAAGAGAGGGATTGCCGGCCTGGTCAAGAGAATGATTTCCGGCGAAGGCGAAGCCGGTGACAAGAATTAAAGAACCGAGAACTACAAGGAATACCGCTTTAGTGTTTTTCATGTTTATATTATACGGATTCCGTACAGTTTTTGTAAGGGCTGTTCTTCCCAAACGGGAATAGGCCTAAAGGCCTATGGCTAGGGATTAGGGATGAGGGATGACGACAGAAGGGTTAGAAGAGTTTATCCTGGCTGGTTTTGCCCTGGCTGGGCTTTTCCTTCCGCTTTCCGGACTTCTTAACCGCCACTTCCGCCTCGGTAAGGCCGAGGCGGAAGATGTCCACTATCTGGTAGCCGTCTTCTCTTAACTGCTGCAGTTTCACGCTGTCCTCTTCCGAAAGAGAGATGACTATCTGGTAGCGTGGTTTCATGTTTACCTTCCTTTCCTGTAGGTTAGAGCAAGCTTTATGCGGTCGGCACGGGCAATGCTGGCGCCCATTTTGCCGTCTTTGATCAGGCCCAGTGTAGCGCACATCCACACCTTGAAGTCTTTCTGGAGCATATACTTTTGGGTATTCATAATCTCCTCCGTTTAGATGACCTGTTCGCTTCTGTATATAGTATAGCATAGCAAAGTATAGTTGTCAAGGCCCGGATTCCCCCCCTCGCAAATAAGCCTTGAATAATAAGTGTATTTTGTTCCCCCTCCGGCGGCGTCATGCCGCTCCTACAGCCTGAGGTCATAAAAATGTGCTCCTGTTCCTGAGCGGCACAGGGTGGGATTTATAGGCGATCGATGCTGCGTTTAAGGCGGGAGGTCAGCATCGTCCAACTTTGGCACCGCACCAAAACTCAGATTATTGTTGTAAAATATAGCGGTTGTCCCCATAGCTCAAAGGATAGAGCTCCTGCCTTCTAAGCAGGCAATCCAGGTTCGATTCCTGGTGGGGACACTTTCCTTTTCAGGTTTTCACATATAATCCGCATCGCGGTTTCCAACGACCACGGCCCGGCATCCACAGGCGGACGTCTCCGCCCTTGTTCACCAGGCGGCGCGAAGTATCCTGTAGGTTGACATTAATGAACTATAATTTGCAGAATTGGGGAGTGATCGCGGGATACCATAAGGGGGCCCAAAATGAAAAAAACCACTGGTTTGGTATTGCTGGCTGCCGTGCTGCTGACTGCCGGCTGCTACGGGAGCTTTTCGCTGAGCCGAAAAGTCTGGAAGTGGAACGGCGACACGACGAAAGATAAGTGGGGGCAGGAAGCCCTGTTCCTGGCGATGTGCATAGTCCCGGTATATGAAGTCGTCGGGATTGCCGACGCCATAGTCCTGAACGCGATGGAGTTCTGGGGCGAGAAGAATCCGGTTACCGCAAAGACCACGAAGAGCCTGAACGATGGAAACCAGTCCGCCGTGCTGAACTGGATGCCGGCCGAGAACCGCCTGCGGATCGACATCTTCGAAAATAACAGGCCCAAAGGCTGGGTAGTAATGGCCAAGGATAAGGCCGGCGACCTCTATGCCACCGACTCCAACGGCACCCGGCTTAACTCCAGGACCAACGCGGACAAGAGCATTACTCTCTTCACCCGGGACGGGAAAACTGTGGCGAACTACAAGCCCGAAGATGTAAATAAGTATCTAAACTAAGCCTTAGGCGTTATAAGCCCCGGGGATGACCTCCCCGGGGCTTTTATATGGCCGGATGTGCCGGAATCCTCTGCGCGGTTTCCGCAGGGCCAGGGACTTCCTTATATATATAGGGAAATATTTACTCCAGGACTTTCCGGGCCAGGCGGTGCAGGTCTTCGTTCGCGAGGGCCTGCGCTTTTTTCTTTATCACGCGGGAGAAGTACTCTTTCTCCGTCTTGGTCATTTTCTTGCGGCGCAGCTTTTTGAGGAAAAGCTCTTTTTGCCTGGGTGTGAATATCCGGGAGACGGCGAGCTCCAGGTCCAGCTTCCCGCTGGCTTCGGCCGCGCTCCTGGCCGAGCCGCTTCTTTTCCTGAAGCACTTGAGGAAATTCCCGCTGACTTTTCCCGGCAGCATGCGCACTTGCCCCAGCTCCAGCTCCGCGTCCGATCTGAATTTCTCCCTGAAATTCTCTATCAACCTGGCCGGAAGGTCCCCGGAAAGCTTTTCTGCCCAGGCAAACCTCATCCCCAGGCTTTCATACAGCCCCAGGGAGACAATGATCAGCAGTTTGAGGAACTTTCTCTCATTTTCCTCTAAACAGGCGTTTGCGGCGTCAAGGTCGAATTCCCCCGCCTCCGCCGCGTTTGCCAGCATAGCGGGGAAAGCCTCCCAAAAGCGCTGATCATGGCTTTGAACGACCTCCGCCAGGGTTTTGCTGGCATCGTTCCGGGGGCCGGGCTCAGCAGGTTGGAAGCCGAGCTCCGCAGTTTTAGCGGCAAGTTCGTTATATGTCATATGATTCTTTTGTAAGTTTATCAAATTGTATCAATATATACAAAACATTGTATAGCTACATACAAAAAGCATAAGACAAGGCCATGACATATAAATGAGTTATAGGTTATTGTCCGGTTTTACGGGGGCTGCGGGAAGTAGTTTCCCGCCTGTTTTACTTTATCCGGCCGAGGACATGATCGCTTTTTGGAGCAGGGCTTTTACGATCTGGACCTTAAAGCGGTTCTTAGCCAGCGGCCGGACTTCTTTTGCGGCAAGTTCCCCGGCAGCGGCAGCCGTTTTCTCCCCGGCCGGTTTCCCTTCCAGGAACTCCTCAACGGCTTTCAGCCTGAGCGGGACGGGGGCCACGGCGCTCAGCACCAGCCTGGCGTCCCTGATCTTCCCCCCCGCGGTGCTGAAAACGCCGGCCAGGCCGGCAATAGGGAAGTCTATGGAGTTCCGTATCCTGAACTTGTGGTAGCCTTGGACGCTGCCCGGCCGCGGCGCCGGCACCAGTATCTCCTCCACCAGCTCGTCATGGTCCAGCACGGTGGACTTCAGCACGCCGGCGGTAAAGAAATCTTCGGCCGCAATGGTCCGTCTGGTCGTTTTTATCCTCGCGCCGAGGGCCGCCAGCGCCGGCGCCAGGTCCGAAGCGTTTACCGCGACACAGCTGCAGTCGATGCAGCGCCTGGCTTCCGCGCTCAGCCCGTCAGGGGTTAACCCCTTGCTTTCGGAGTGCCCGGTCCGCGAGCTGTGCGCGCCGCAATCGGCGTTCAGCGCCAGCAGGGGGCTTACAGCGGCATGCGCGCTCTTTTCAGGCCGCTTTTTCCCGCCTTTCAGATAAATCTCCATCGCCCGCGCGGCCCTGCGCCCGGCGGCGATGGCGTGAATAACCGATGCCGGGCCGCTTACCGCGTCCCCGCCCGCGAACACGCCGGCCAGGCTGGTGGCCTGCGTCGCTTCATCCGCGATGAGCAGACCCCGCAGCGTCTTGACGCCCGCGGCGTAGCCGAGCTCGGCGGCCTGGCCGATTGCCAGGATGACCTGGTCGGCTTTGACCACCTTATTCTGACCAGCGTCGAAGTTGGGATTAAAATTACCCTGTCCGTCAAAAACCGAAGAACACCGGACAAACTCCATCCCCTTCACTTTCCCCCCCGCTTCAAGGATCCGCTGCGGCCCCCACCCGGGAAGAATGCGCACGCCTTCTTTCACGGCCTCAGCGATCTCCGCCGGGAAGGCCGGCATCCCGTCCCGGGCCTCCAGGCAGGCCATCGTCACGCTCCGGGCGCCCGCGCGCCGGGCGCTCACCGCCACGTCCACCGCCACATTGCCGCCGCCGATCACTAAAACATTCCTGCCCACGACGGGCTTGCTGCCCGTCAGGAAGGCCATGCCGGAGGTGAGCAGTTCCGATCTCCCGAGCCGCAGGTTTTTCTGCGCCCAGGCCCCGGTCGCCAGGAACACGCCGTCAAAATCCCTGCGCAGGGCGCGCAGGGAGATGCCCTTGGGGCCTATTTCTGTATTGAGTTTAAAGGTTATTCCCATCGCCTCCAGCGCCGCTACCTGGGCGCGGACCAGGTTCCTGGGGAGCCGGTACGCCGGGATGGCGTAGGCCAGCATCCCGCCCGCGCGGGGCAGCCTGTCGAACACCGTCACCTGGTGCCCGGCCAGTCTCAGGTAATAAGCCGCCGCCAGCCCGGCCGGGCCGGAGCCGACCACAGCGATCTTTTTCTTCGTCCGTTTAGCGGGCGGCTTCATAAATTCAGCGGCGTGTTCAAGGATATTATTCCCGAGGGACCGCTCCATGGCGCGGATAGAGACCGCTTCGTCGAACGCGGCGCGGTTGCATTTCCCTTCACAGAGATGCGGGCAGACGCGGCCGGTCAGGGCCGGGAGCGGGTTGTTCCTGAGGATAATCTCCGCGGCGGCGCTTAAATTCCCTTCCCTTACCAGGGAAAGATAATCCGCTATCTCTACGTTGCCGGGGCAGGCGTCCGTGCAGGCAGGCGCGGCCACCCGCGCGCCTCCGAATATAGAGTGGTAGCGGTTCTCGCCCAGGAGCGCGCCGCAATGCGTGCCGCCTTTTCTCAGGCAATGGAACTGGTCGTCGGGGGTGCGGTAGTACCAGCACCTGGGTTCCTGGCAGAGATTCCCGGCTATGGTGGCCATGTTCCTGAGCTGCGGGGAAGCGACGCTGCGCGCCGCCTCGGCGAGGAGCTTGTATTTCCCGCTGACCGTCTTGTGCGCGGCTATTTCGTTCAGCGGGGTCAGCGCGCCGATGCGCAGCCCGGCTTTGTCCTCGGAGATATAGTTCAGGCCGGGGATCGTCTTAAGGTCCACTACCAGCGCCGGGCTTTCCCTGTGGATCTTGTCCTTGAGGGCGCCCAGCGCGTCGGTGCCGCCGGCGATCGCGAGGGTCCGGCTCGCCCCGCACTTTTTCCCGTGCCCGGGCCAAAGTGCGGGGCCTGCCCCGGAGATAAGTGCGGCCGCTTCTTTAAGCGACTTAGCCTGAAGATGATTGAATTTTTTCATCGCCATAGTTTACGCCTTCCCCAGCGCTTTCAAAACTTTTTCCGGCTTGACCGGGATGTCGTCGATCCGCACGCCGATAGCGTTGTAAACGGCGTTCAGCACCGCGCGCGGGGTGCAGGTAAGCGTCCCCTCGCCTATGCCGCACGCGCCGTATTCCCCGGCGCCTCTCCAGACTTCCAGCAGCGCGGGGTCGATCTCGGGCATGTCCGCCATGGTCGCTATCTTGTAATCTATCCAGTTGAAGTTGAGCGGCACGCCCGTGGCCTCGTCGTAAATGATCTCTTCGGTCAGGGCCTCGCCCAGGCCCATCACCTGCCCGCCTATCTGCTGGGCTTCCGCGCCGGAGGCGTACATCACGGTCCCGCAGTCGTTGAGGACCACCAGCTTCAGCACCTGCACCCGGCCCGTACTGGTATCCACTTCCACCTCGGCGAAATTGGCGATATAGGGAACCCCGGTCTTCTCGGCGTTGGGCGGCCTGCCCATCTCCACCACCACCGGGAGCATGTCCCCCAGCCGGAAAACATCCCTGACCGTAATGCCTTTGGCGCGGGCCGCCTTGCGGTAAACGCGCCCGTCGGCGATGTCCAGGTCCTCGGGCCTGGCCTTCAGAAAGCCGGCCGCTTTTTCCAGAAGCCGCTGCTTCACTACCAGGGCGGCGCGGGCGACCACCTCGGACTGCAGGTAGGAAACGGCGCTGTCGGTCTGCACGCAATCCTTCAGGCTGGTTTCAGTGTCGACCGTGTGCGGCCAGACGATATCGCCGGGGCCGATGCCGAGGAAGCCCAGCGCCTCGGCGCAGCCCAGCACATTGCAGGTGTTGGAGCCCGTGCCGGTCTCCACCGTGGGCGCGTCCAGCACCACGCTGCAGTCCGGGTTCACCGTTATCCTGACGCGGATCTCGCCGCGGCGCGCTTCCTGCCACTCGGCGTGCCAGGCGGGATGGAAAGAGAAGCCCACGCCGCGCTTCATGACCCGGTCAAAGACCGGGCCGGCGCCCGGCTTGTGGCGCTTCGCCCGCCAGCCGATCCTTTTCTCCCCCTCGCGCAGCACCGCGGTCAGGCTACGGTCCGGCAGGCCGCCCCACTCGTGCCCGAAGTTCTTCAGCGCCAGGTCTATGGGATCCAGGCCGAGCTTCTCGGCCAGCATGTCCACGACGTGGCCGAAGATGAGGTTGAACTGCGAGTTCCCCACGCCGCGCATCATGCAGGCGGGGAGCTTGTTGGTATAAACGCCGTAGGACTCCATCCTGACGTTCGGGATGTGGGCGAGGGCCACCTCGGTGATCTCGGTGGGGGCGAACTTAAGGGCGAACATGGTGTGGTCGGCGTAAGCCCCGGAATTCCCGATTGATTTGAAATACATGGACGTGATGGTTCCGTCCTTTTTTGCGCCCACTTTGCCGGTGTAGATGGCCGGCTGGCGGGAGTCGTGGAAGCTTTCCCGGCGGCTGTGCCTGAATTTGACGGGCCGGCCGGTCTTTTTTGAAAGCAGCGCGGTGAAAAGGAAGAACGGCTGGTCGCCGGTATCCCCGCGCCCGAACTGCCCGCCGACATAGGAGCTGATGACGCGGACTTTGTTGATAGGGAGGTTGAGCATCTGGCTGATATGCATCCTGGTCTGGTCCGCTTCGTAGGAATTGGACAGCACCGTGAGCTTGTCGCGCTTCCAGTCCACCAGGCAGCACCAGTTGTCCAGAGAAGCCTGCGTGGCGTTGTGGTGCACCGACGTCGCTTCGATCACTACCTCGGCCTCCGCAAAGCCTTTGTCCGCGTCCCCCTTGTCCACGAACACGTCCTTTCCTCCGACGGTGTCTTTGGGCAGGATATTGCGCGGGGCGATCCCGGGATGGATGACCGGCGCGCCCGGACCCATCGCCGCGATGGGGTCAAGCACGAAAGGGAGGACTTCCCATTCAACCTTTATAAGGCTGAGCGCATCCTCGGCTAGCTGTTCGCTTTCGGCCGCCACCACCGCGCCGACCTCGTCGGTGGCCCAGCAGGCGTGGTCGCCCAGCACCCGCCTGTCGCGGTAGTGCCGCCACATCATGCGCTCGTAGGAAACCGTATCCACGCCGTCGGTCCAGCCGGCGCTGGTGGGCTTCAGCGAGGACACTTCGGGGTCTTTGCAGGTGAGCACCGCTTTTACTCCCGGGAGCCGTTCGGCAAGGCTCGCGTCTATGCTTTTTATGCGCGCGTGGGCGTACGGGCTGCGCATCACCCTGGCGTAAAGCATGCCCGGGAAGCGGCTCTTAAGCGTTATGTCGTCCACGAACTGCACCTTGCCGGCGGCCTTCTCCAGGGCGTCGATGCGGGGGCGGTAAGTCCCGATGAATTTGCGGGCCACGCGGGGCGTGTAAGGGCGGGGCGGGGTCATTGTTTGCCTCCCTTCTGCGCTGATTCCCGCGAGGCTTGCCTCGCACTTTGACCCGGGCACGGGGAAAAGTGCGAGGCGTGCAGCACCGCCCGGGCGATGCCGGAATAGCAGCCGCAGCGGCAGATGTTCCCCGAAAGGCCCTCTTTGATCTCTCCCGTCGTCGGCCTGGGGTTTTCATTGAGCAGGCCTTTTGCCGCCATCACAAAACCGGGCGTGCAGAACCCGCACTGCAGGGCCGTGCCGTAGCCGGGCTCGCACTGCTTCGCGAAAGCCTGGATAACCGGGTCGTCTTCGGGGAGGCCTTCGATGGTGAGGACCTCGTGCCCGTGCGCCTCTACGGCCAGCTTCATGCAGGACAGGACAGCCTTGCCGTCCATAAGCACCGTGCAGGCGCCGCAGGCGCCCTCGTCGCAGGCGACTTTAAGGCCGGTATAGCCGAGCTTTTCACGCAGCAGGTAGGAAAGGGTCATCTCCGGCTCTATGTCGCGGCCCGGCTCGAACTCATGCCATCGGCCGTTAACTTTGATTTTTACCGGCGGCTTCTTTTCTGCGCGCGCCTGTTTTTCGGATTTAATTGCCATGATCTTTCCCCGTTCTATAACTATATTTTTCTGCATTCACCGCTGAGGCGCAGAGGTCGCAGAGAACAGCGTACGCAGAGAGCAGAGCTTCTATATATTCTTCTCCCTCCGTCCTCCGCGACCTCTGCGCCTCCGCGGTGAGATCAGTTTTTATATCTTTCCGCCGGACAGAAGGGCTTTTGCGAGGAGGCCCGGGATCCCCTGGCCTTTTTTATACGGCTCCCCTTTCAGGAAAAGCTTCTCAACCTTCAGCTCCAGAAGCTCGCACGGCTTCATGGCCAGCGGATCACGGTTCAGGATCACCATGTCGGCCGTCTTCCCCGCCTCGAGGCTGCCGCGCTCCTTTTCGTCGAAGGTGGTCCAGGCCGCGTTATAGGTGAACAGCTTCAGGGCCTCGGCTACGGTGAGCGACTGCCCGGGAACATAATGGTTGCAGGCGGCATGGATGCCCGCTATCGGGTCCGGCGGGGTGCAGGGGGCGTCGGAGCTGCCGCTCAGCATGATCCCCAGGTCCGTCATCTTTCTCAACGGGGAAAGCTTGTCGGCCCGCCCGCCCAGGATGCCGCGGAGGAAATGAAGGGGCTCAAGGTCCCACGCCAGGAAGGAGGGCTGAAGCGGGATATGGATGCCGAGCTCGGCGCATTTTTTAAGCCCCTCCTCGGATGGCAGGCAGGCGTGGATGATGCCGTGGCGGTGGTCCGCCCTGGGGCAGTCCTTCAGGGCCGCCTCCAGGGCCATGACAGCCTGGTCGAAGGCCGCGTCGCCGATGGCGTGCATCTCGATCTGAAGCCCCCCGCGGTTCGCCTCTTTCGTGAATTTCACCACCTCTTCGTCGCTGTAGTACAGAACTCCTTTGTTGCCGGGATCATCGGCATAGGGCTGCAGCAGCGCCGCGTCCCGGCTGCCGAAGCAGCCGTCCAGGGCCGTCGCAAAACAGCCGCCCACCCGGGGAAGCTTTCGCCTCCTGACCTTCTCCAGGTCCATGGTCTGAAAGAAGAGCCTGGTCTGGAAGCCGCAGTCGAGCCCCCTGCCCAGGAGCGTCTCGAGGGTTACGTCCAGGTCGAAGGGAAAACCCACTCCGGACGCGGTATGCATCATCCCTATCCCTTTCAGCGCCATCCCTTCCACGGCGCAGAGCATGTTCCGGAGGGTCCGCAGAAGGGAGATCTTCCTGGTGACAAGATCAGTGACGGCGAAAAAGGCTTCCTGGTTCATCTCCCCGGTGTCCGGGTGAAAGCCCCTGAGGGTTTTCACTTTCTCCGGCAGCAGGGCGATCATCCTGCTGTTGAGGATGCAGGCGTGCCCGTCGTACTTTATCAGGAACAGCGGCCTCTCCGGACAGGCGAGGTCCAGCTCGTCCCTTGTGACCAGCCGGCGCTCCTCTACGGAGTGCGGCGACGCGCCGAAACCCATCAGGATCCCGCCCGGGCCGCCGCGCGCGAATTCCGCTATCTGCGCGCACATCTCCGGCAGGCTGCGCGCGGACCGTACGTCCAGCCCGGCGTTAAAGAGGGCATAGGAGGCGAAGTGCAGGTGGGTGTCGCCGAAGCAGGGGAGCAGCGCCTTGGCGCCGAGCGCCTTCTTCGGCGCGCCCTGGTACGCCGCCGGAAGCTCCGCCCCGGCGTAAAGGATCCGTCCCTTGTCCTCTACAAGGTATTTGTGGATATTGTTCTCGCGGTCGCACGAGATGATCGTGCCGTTATAAACTTTCAATCTTATGACTCCGGACTGTAGTAACTCCTGAGGCGGCTATTCTTCGCGGATCCTAGTGCCTGGAGGTATCTGTGGGCTGAATGGATGTTGGTGTTATGCTCTGAAACTGGACCTTGTTCATGGCTGGCCTCGGGCCTAATCTCGGCATTTCGGGCCTTTCGGTCTGCTGGCCCGGCTCCTTTTTTTTCCGGGTCTTCGGAGCATGGGTTTTCATGTACTCCAGTATTTCCTTGCCGTGCGTTTTGTTGAACAGCGCCGCCTCGGCGTCGTCGACCGCTTTGAACCCCGGCGAGGTCCGCTGCGCGCGGCCGGGAGCCGGCGTTCCGCCCGGCGAGGCCGGGCCGGAGGAACCGCCGCCGGGAAAAAGATCTTTCATGCCGCCCAGGGAAGAGAATACGGGGCGGATCAAAGTCAGGATCAGCCCGAAACACAGCGGCGCCAAGGCGACCGTCGCCAATATCGTGCAGGCGGTCGACAGCACTTTCAGGCGGTGCAGATGCCTGTCATAGTGGGTCTTGCCGAGCCGCAGCAGCGTTTCCTCTATCCTTCCCGCCTTTTCTGCGATCTCCAGGGCGCACTTGTCCTCTTCGGGAATACAGCCGTCGAAACTCGCGGAAAACCCGATCCCGCAGGCCGACATGGTCGACGCGCGCGTGAAACGGCGGTGGGCTATGGGATCGTCCTGCGAGAACTGCAGCAGGACGTCCATCATCGCGCTGAGCGGAAGCCCGGCCTTGAGCAGGAGGGACAGGATCGTATAGGTGTGGTAGAACCTGGCATGCTCGGTCGCGTACCTGAGCCCCGGGATACAATATTCGGCGATGGCCCGCAGCTTGCGTCCCGGTCCCGAGCGCAGGAACGCCCTCAGCGCCAGCCCCGAGATGAAAACAAAGGCGAGGATCAGCGGCCAGTGCCGCTCCAAAGTTCCGACGAGGAGGCTGAGCCAGGGGGCCGGGGGCGGAACTTTAATTCCGGCGCTGAGAAGGGGCTCCAGGATCATCGGGACGACCTTGAGCGAGGCTGCCAGGAAGAGCGCCCCGGTCAGGACGAGGACGAAAACGGGATAAATAAGCGCGCGGCCGATCCGCCGCCGGAATTCGACGCGCACCTCGAGGCAGCCGGCGTACAGGTCCAGGAACTCGTCGACTTTGCCGCCTTCCTCGCCGGCCCGGATAAGGGCGATGAAGACCGGCGGGAAGATCCCCTGGGCGTTAAGAGCCTTGTAAAGCTCGGTGCCGCCGGACGTCAGCTTCGCAGCGCCGGCGATAAGTTTGCCGTGCGCCCGCGACTTCGACAGGGTCTGGAAGGCGTCGCTGAGGGGCAGGCCGCTGCGCACGGCGGCGGAAAGCGCGCGGCAAAAATCCAGCAGACGTTCGTCGGACATCATATGATAGTTGCTATATTTTACAACAATAATTTGCGTTCCGCGCTACTCCGTGCGGTCATTTTATAATATAATTCTATAACTCGGCGTCCGGAAAGCTGTATGAGGCGCACCGGCCGCTTCGGGCATAGCTCCTATCCGGCGATAGAGGAATTTTAATGAAAGTGATAATAGTGGACGATAACGATATGACCAGGGAACTGATGAACGCCCTTTTGGTGCAAATGGGCCACCAGGTGCTGGGCGAGGCTGATAACGGCAACGACGCGGCCGTGCTTTTCAAGGACCTGCGGCCGGACCTGGTGCTGCTTGACCTCATCATGCCGGGAAAGACGGGGCTTGAGGTGCTGAAAGAGATACGGGGCATCGATCCCGCGGCCAAAGTGATCATGGTAACGGCCGTCCAGCAGGACAAGATAACCCAGGACCTGCTTGGCAAGGGCGCCATAGCGGTGCTGAATAAGCCGTTCTCCTATTCGGAATTTGAACAAGTCATGAAGAAGTTCGCCTGACCCGGGAAAATTTATGAATTCCAACCCCAAAGGTGTATTGGAGCGGCTGGCGGCCGCAAGCCTTGAGAAATGCCTGCGCAGGCTCTCAAGGGCTGCCGCCACCTGGCAGGCGGCGGAGATAAAGGTTTCCGCGGAGACGCTCGAGGACGCGGTTAAACGGCACGATTTTAAAAACCCGGCCGCCGCCGTTTATTTTACCCTTCCGGGAGCCGGGCTCACCGCGCTGATGCTGTCCGACCCGTCAGACATGGAGTGCATCTCCAAAGGCTTTACCGGGCGCTCGATCCCCAGGGGCGGGAGCACGACCCCGGCTGAAGAGCTGATGCTGCTCGAGCTCGGGAATATCGTGCTGAACGCGCTGCTCAATTCGCTGCTGAACGCCTTGAAAAAGGGCGCGATGCCCGGCGTTCCGCAGTTCATCGAGGGCGACGCCGCCCGGGTGGTCGGCGGGCTGGGGGCCGTGGCGGACCTGAAGCGGGTGTTCTGCGTGATAAAGGCTAAGCTGGTTATCCGGTGCGGCAGCTCCGCGGCCGACTGCGAAGTTTTTGCGACGATCCCTGAAGAGCTGGCCTCGGAACTTGAGCGCAGCCATTCGCGGGATAACGAGACAGCTGAGACTTGTAAAAATAAAATGCAGTAGCGGTCCGCGGTCCTAGCCAAAAAGGTAAAGTTCCTCTTCGGCGCGGGTGACCCCGGTATACAGCCAGCGCCTCCACATCTCGTCGTCCATCTGCGCGAACCTCTCCTCGAACATGACCACCCTTTTCGCCTGGCTGCCCTGGGCTTTATGGACTGTCAGGGCGTAGCCGAAGTCGAAAAGGTCGCCCATGGCGGCCAGCTGCCTGTCCTTCGTGAAATTGATCCCGCTCCGGGCGCCGAACTGCGGCGCGTAGATAAGCCCCTCGTAAGGCTTCTCGCGGTCGTCCATTTTAATCTCGGCGCTGTACCAGTCTTTCCGGGCCGCCGCGAGGTGCAGGATAGTCCCCAGCATGCCGTTGCAGACGGCCTTCGCGTGGTTATTGCGCAGGCAGATAACCCTGTCGCCGTGCGCCGGGGCCGGGGTTTCAAAGCCCAGGGAGGCCCGGATGAACTGATTTATTTTTGTCCGCGTCGAGTTATAGCCGCACAGGATCAAAGTGTCGGCTGAATAAGCCTCCAGCAGTTCCGCCGTCTTCTCCTGCGCGTCGGAGTCTTCCTTCAGATATTTCACCACGCCGGCCCCGTATTTCTTCGCCGGCACCAGCCCGGTGGTCCTGGCGTATTCGGAAACCTTGATTATCGGGTTGTCTTTGGCCTGCCGGTGGATCTGCGTCAATAAGATCTCCGGGGCTTCCATTAAATTGAACTTCCCGGAGATCGGCGGGAGCTGGCCGTGGTCCCCGACCGCTATTATCGGTATGTCGTAAGAAAGCAGGTCCCCCCAGATAAGCCCGTCCACCATGGACGCCTCGTCGACAATGATCAGGTCGCGCTCCAGCTCGTCCTTCCGTTCCCAGCCCGCGATCTGCCCGCCGGAGTCCTCCCTGGGCGTATAGATAAGGCCGTGGATGGTGCTGACGGAATCCCTGGCGCACAGGGCGCCGGCCTCCTTCAGCTTGTTCCTGAGGTTCTGCGCGGCGCGGCCGGTGTAGCTGCAGAAAGCTATTTTAATTCCCTTCTCCGCCTTGGCCAGTTCGTTCTTGAAAATGGAGATGAGGGTGGTCTTGCCGGTGCCCGCGTACCCGCCGAGGGTAATGAACCGGTTCCTGCCGGGGCCTTTGTACCATGACAGGAGCTTTACAAGCGCCTTTTGCTGGTCTTCGGATAGTTCCATTTATACGGTGAAAGCCGGACGGTTAAGGCTGTTGAGCCGCACAAATATATATTTGCGGCAATAATTTGTGTTCAGGGCCGGCGTGAGACCGGGTTCAGGACGCTTCCGGGCCGGCCGCGAGCTGGCCGCAGGCGGCGGCGATGTCGGTGCCTTTTTCACGGCGCATGTGCGTCCGTATCCCGGCCTCCACCATGATGTTCTGGAACTCTTTTCCCTTTTCAAAACGGCCCGGAGTGAAAGCCGCTCCCCCCGCCGGGTTGTACATTATGAGATTCACTTTGCAGGGCACGTCTTTTACCAGGGCGAGGAGCTTCCGGGCGTCCTGCGGCGAATCGTTCAGCCCGTCGAAGACGATGTACTCTAAAAAGACCATTTTCTTCGTCCTGTCGGTGTAATACCGCGCGGCCCCTATGATCTCGCGCAAAGAATATCTTTTAGCCATGGGCGTCAGCTCCGCGCGCTGCTTCTCGTCGGCGGTTATGAGCGATATCGCCAGCCTTATTTCAAGGCGCGACTCGGCCAGCTCCCTTATTACGGGAACTACGCCCACCGTTGAGACCGTTATCCTTGTCTGCGGAAAATTATAGCCCTTGTTGTCGGAAAGGATCAGGACGCTCTTTTTGACGTTCGCCCAGTTTAAAAAAGGTTCCCCCATCCCCATGAACAGCACGCTGTCCAGCGTCCTGCCGGCCTCCCGCCGGCACGCCGCGAACTGCGCCAGTATCTCGTGCGGCCTGAGGTCGCGTTTGAACCCGAGTCCGCCTGTGGCGCAAAAGGTGCAGCCGCAGGCGCAGCCGGACTGGGAGGAGATGCAGGCCGAGATAGTTTTTTTATTGAACAGGACCACGCTCTCGGCCTTTGCGCCGTCGGGGAACGTGAAAAGCAGCTTGGTCGTTTTATCTATTGCCGAGACCCGTTTTTCTATCGCGGGAGCCGGCGCGAGGGAATATAGGGCGGCCAGCCTGGTTTTAAGCCCTTCCTGTACGCCGGCCATGACGTCGAAACTTTCAGCGCCCTTCCTGTACAGGAAGTTGAAGACCTTGTCGACCCGTGACCCTTTTTCGCCGAGCGAGATCAGCGTCCCCGCCAGTTCCTGCCTTGTGAAATCCCTGATATCCGGTTGTGTCATTTGTTGTCCATAGTCTGAAAAATAGCCATCTATGCATCCCGCGCTTAAATTTTATAATTAATTTATAAACCAGGAGCTAAGAGTTTTAACATGGATGGACAGGATATACAGGATTTTACTTTTCTTTATCCTGTCTATCCTGTATATCCATGTGAATAATTTATCCGGGTGCCTTCGGCGGAGCTGAAGAAATGCATATGCTCGCGTTTAAAAGTGAACCAGGCGCGGGTCTGGGTCAGCGGCCATTTCAGCGTGGTAGAGCAGCGTAGCGTGGTTCCGGCGGCAGAAAGGGTAAGCGTAGTAAGCGCACCGGTAGGCTCGCACAGGTCCACCGCAGCCTCTACCCAGCCCTGGCGCGGCTCTGCGGACGCTTCCAGGTCTTCGGGGCGTATCCCGCAGGTAAGGTCTTCCAGGCCGGCCTCCGCGCCGGTCAGGGCGCAGCCCATCGCCTGCATTTCCTTTTTTGTCAGGATATTCATCTGCGGCGTCCCGATAAAGGTGGCGACGAAGATATTGGCCGGCTTCTCGTAGATCTCGTTCGGGGTGCCCACCTGCTGTATCTTCCCCTCCTGCAGTATCACTATTTTGTCGGACATGGTCATAGCCTCTATCTGGTCGTGGGTGACATAGATGACCGTGCCCTTCACTTTCTTGAAAAGCAGCCTGAGCTCCCCCCGGGTCTTGTCCCGCAGCTTGGCGTCCAGGTTGCTGAGCGGCTCGTCGAGCAGGAAGACTTTAGGGTTGCGCACCAGCGCGCGGGCCAGCGCGACCCTCTGCCGCTGTCCGCCGCTCAGCGCGCGCGGCTTGCGCTCCAGCAGCGCCTCGAGGCCGAGCATTTCGGTAGTGGCTTTCACCCTGGTCTCGATCTCGGGCCCGGGTATTTTCCTCAGCCTGAGCCCGAGCGAGATATTATCTTCCACCGAAAAATGCGGGTAGAGCGCGTAGTTCTGGAACACGAAAGCCATGTCCCTGTCGCGCGGGGCTACCCGGGTCATGTCGAGGGCGCCTATGGAAACATTGCCGGCGGTCTGCTCCTCCAGCCCGGCTATTATCCTCAGCAGGGTGGTTTTCCCGCAGCCGGAAGGGCCCAGCAGCGAAACGAACTCGGTGTCTTTGACCGTAAACGAAATGTCATGCAGGACCGGGCGCGGAGCCCCGTCGAAAGTCTTGGAAATGTTAGTCAATTCAACTTCAGCCATAAAGTATCCTCTCAATAGTAGATCGTCAGTTTCCCGCCGGTGCTGCCGGGCTTGTGCCGTATTTTGAGCGTTACGCCGGCGTCATGACCGTGTACGCCGACCTTGGCTCCTTCAGCGGTGACGGAGGAGACGCTCATTGCCGTGAGCTCTATCACATCCCTTTCCACCGATGCCGTATTGTAGCTGAGCTCCATCCCCTGGCTCAGGTAGTTAACCGAGGTGATCTCGCAGGTGGCGTAGCGGATCACGCTTCCGGTTTTCAGCTTGTAATGCAGCGGGACGATAACGGCGGACCTGTTCCTCATCAGCAGCGGGAATTCTAGCTTGTCACCGTCAAGCTCGACGGCGATCCGTCCCGGGGTCACGTCGTCGTGGTAATTCGCTATGAGCAGGAACCCGGAATCCTTGTCCCGGCGCAGCATGGTTATAAGATCGTAGCCGCCGGTGCTGACGCTCTTTTTCACTCCCAGCTCGCGGCAGACATCGTCGAAGGCCGGCTTGAAATAATCGAACTTGTCGGAGAAGTGGAAGCCTAAAAGGCACAAGGCGCCTTTGCCCACCAGGCGCACTATCCCGCACGGCTTGCCTTTATAAACGGCTATAACCTTGTCGTCGTGCAGCAGGCCGCTGAAAGTGTTGATATCCTGGTTGTGCAGGTAGGTTTCCCTTCCGAGGAATTCCACGGTGCGGACCTTCCCGATCTTTTCAGCCTTAAGCCCGAGTGAGTCAAGGAAAGGAGAGCAGGGCTTCCCGCCTTCGTTCATAAGGAGGCTCTCACCGCAAAAAAGCAGTTTCCCCCCCTTGTTCACATAGTCAAAGAGCTTGTGCTGGGATGCCGCGTCCATGAACATGGTAGAAAAAACCGCCAGCGCCGGGGCTTTTATTGACGGGCTATTCTTTATGTCTACCAGGCCGGTCTGGTATCCTGCCAGGTATGCCTGGCGGGCGAGCCCGTCGAAGAAGAATTCGTTCCTGACCGCGAACATCTTGTCGGCCATCGGGCCGTCGAGGTATTCGGTATTGTAGTACTCGCCGTAGAACCCGAGGTCCAGGTCGGCGGCCGGCGGCATGGCCGCGGCGGAGGCGCCTATCCCGTTAATAAATTCTCCGAACTTAGCCAGGCTCCTGAAATGGCTGCGCAGCCGGCCGTCGGAGGCCACCGGGGCCTGCCACTCGTGGTAAAGGCCGAACTGGCCCACGCCTCCTTCATTTGTTCCGCCGGCGAACATGTAGCAGTTCAGACCGTTAACGCCGCTCATGAAGGTGGTTTTCAGGTTAAGCTCGACGTCGGCAGGGTAAAGCCTGGGCTTGTCGCTTAAGACGCCGGTCTGAAGCTCGGCGCAGACGACGGGCGAACCTTCCGGGGTTATGCTCTTCACCACGGCGGTGGTGATGGCTATGTCGTGGAAGTTCTCGTAATCCAGGCGGCGCATCTGGTACGCGCCCCCGAAAATGACGCCTGGGACTTTCTCGGCGAACTTGCCGAACTTTATCGTTGTGGTCGGGGAGTAGATGCCGCGGCCGCGCAGGTCATAGTCGTAGAACTGCGGGATATTGGCCAGCACGGGTGTCCGGACGCCGAGCTTCCTCGCCATGGAATGGAGTTTCGCGAAATAAACGGCGTAATATTCCTTGTAGTAGTCCCCCCAGTCCAGCAGGCAGCGCAGGTTCCCTTCCTCAAGCTTGTTGGCGGGCTGCCTGATCTCGGGGAAGCCCTTATGGGCAGTGCTATATGCCGAATTGAGCTTGCCAATGCTGCCGTATCTTTTCTTAAGGAAGTCCCGGTACATCCTGTCGGAATAGGGCGCGTAATCGCCGATCTTGCCCAGCCAGTTTATCATGCCGATTTCGTTGCAGAGCTGGAAAAAAGGTATGTTCCCGGCCGGGTATTGCGACGCGGTAAGCAGCGGGACCAGCTTTTCGTACCAGGCCTGCACCTTGGCAAGGAATTGCGGGCTGTTATAGGCGGGCGGCGACTGGTGGTGTATGGTTTTTCCCTCGTTGGCGGCCAGGAATACCCCGGGGTATTTCTCCGACAGCCAGTCGGGCAGCCCTTCGTTCATCATTTCCCCGTTCGAGACCGGGCCGATGCGCGGAATAAAATAGAGGCCGCTTTCGGAGACCAGGCGCAGAAATTCAACGAGGTTCCTGCGCGGGTGCGTTTTTCCGGTGAAATCGAAAGCCCCTTCTTTCACCTCGTGCCAGCGCCAGGGTATGTAGGAGGCCACGGCGTTGAGGCCGGCTTCTTTGGCCCTTGCCAGCCTCTCGGGCCAGTCTTTGGGGTCGCACCTGAAGTAATGGAATTCTCCGGAGTAAATAAAAACCGGCTTGCCGTTCAGGATGAAATTCCCGCCGCGCATTTCGGGGATGGTTAAAGGTTTCACAGGAGCTCCGTTTTGATCTTATAGTTGTCGGTCACTATGCCTGCGGGTTTGCCTACGGTAATGCGTGTCCGCTTGCCGCGCACCAGCCGCTCCATAGTGAAGCCGTCCCAGTGCGCGGGCAGTTTGGGGTCCACTACGATCTTGCCGTTCTCGACGCGCACGCCCAGCAACCGCTCCGTTATGCACTTGAACAGCCAGGCGGAAGAGCCGCTGTACCAGGTCCAGGCGCCCTTGCCTTCGTGGATGGATTCGGGGCCTTCTATATTGCCGGGGGTCACATAAGGCTCGCCTTTGTATCTGTCGGCGTCTTTCATTGACAGCAGCGGCGGGCACAGCCGGGCCACGGTATCGTAAACTTTAGCGGTATTGCCGGCCAGCGCCTGCGCCCAGATGGCCCAGGTGGCCGCGTGGGTGTAGACGCCGCCGTTCTCACGTATGCCGGGGGCGTAGCGGGTGAGGTAGCCGATATTCTTGTCCACCACCGAATAGGCCGGAGTGAACAGCAGCACGCCGTAATCGCGGTAAAGCCGCTTTTCGGTGACCGCAAGCAGTTTTTTGGCCTGCGCGCCTTCCACCACGCCGCTTATCACCGCCCAGGTCTGGGGATTGAGGTGGATCTTACCCTGTCTGCAGGATTCTGCGCCCAGCACCTCTCCGCTGTCTTTTGTGGCGAGCATGAACCGGTCGCCCTTAAAAGCGTGTTTCATCAGGGCTTTCTTCAGCTTCTCCGACTCGAGCCTGTAGCGCGCGGCCCGCCCCGCACTTTTTCCGAAAGGGCCAAAGTGCGGGGCCAGCTTGTTGCCTTTATCAGCCTTGGCGCAAATTTCAGTGAAGGAATTAAGCACGTGCACGAAGAACTGCGCCAGCCAGACGGACTCGCCCTTCCAATTTACGCCGACGCCGTTCAGCCCGTCGTTCCAGTCCCCTTCGCCCATAAGCGTAAGCCCGCGCGGGCTCAGGCGCTTAAGGACGCGCTCTATAGAAGCCAGGCAATGCTCGTAAATGGTGCCGGAGCCTCCGTCGTAGTAGGCGGCTTTTTCTTTGAGGATGCCGTAATCATCCGTCTCCTGCAGATAGCCGGCCACTACGAACGGCAGCCACAGCAGATCGTCGGAGATGTCGGTGAAACGCCCTTCCTCCGAGATCGGATGCCACCAGTGCTGCACGGTCCCGTCTTTCTTCTGGTGGGTGGAATGTTCTTTTATCTGCGCTTTGGTCTTGGCCGGGTCCAGGACCAGGTAGAGCTGGCTGTCCTGCAGCTGGTCCCTGAAGCCGAACGCGCCGCCGCACTGGTAGTAGGCCGTCCGGCCCAGCAGGCGGCAGGAGATGGTCTGGTATTTCAGCCAGTAATTTATCAGGGCGTCCACGGCGGGCTCGGGCGTCTTCACCTTGAACCTGTTGCACAGCTCAAGCCAATGTTCCCTGGTTCCAGCCAGCAGCGCCTGGGGTTTCTTCAAGGCTTTCATGTACGCGGGATAGTCTTTTTTGAAAGTGTCGTGCTTCAGCGCGCCCAGCATGAAATTGATATCTTTCGAGGCTCCGGCGGCAAGCTCTAGGTCGAACTTCATTGAGACCACAGGCTCGAAGCCCATGCCCACCCTGCCGGACAAAGAGCCGCCCTCTTTCAGGAAGCGGGCGTCGTGCCAGGAGTTATACGCGCCGAAGATCTCTTCCTTGTCGCAGGTGAAAGAGGACGGTTTGGCGCTGGAGGCGAAAACGGCCGTGAACGGCCAGCCCTTGTTCCAGCCCGCGTCGCCCGGCAGCGGCGCTGTCCACAGGTTGGAGTCGGCCAGTATGGCGTTGTTCTTTTTATCGAAGCTGGTCTTTACGAAAAGATTGTGGAATTCCCGGTGCCAGTCGGGAAATACTCCCAGCAGCAGCTCGAGGTAGCTGACGAGCGAGATATTGCGCTTTTTCCCGGAAACGTTTTTCAGCTTCAGCGTCCAGACTTCGCACTTCATGTCCTGGGGCACGAAGATGGTCCATTCCGCTTCTATTCCGAAGGCCTGGGTGTTGAAAACCGTATAGCCCATCCCGTGGACGCAGCTGTATTTCTGGAAGGCCGGCTTGAGCGGCTGCGGCGTTATCGACCAGGAGCGCCCGGTATCGTTATCGCGCAGCAGCAGGAATTTGCCGCAATGGTCGCCCACGGTGTCCTGCTGCCAGCGGGTGATGCGGTTGAGCATGGAATGCTCGAGCCAGGAGTAGCCCCCCCCGGCCTGTGAAACGGTCACGCCCCACTGGCCGTTGGAGATAACGTTTATCCAGGGCCTGGGGGTGCGCCAGTCGGTGACGGTGTAGGAAGCTCCGCCGTCGGAAAAATGACCGTATTTGTTTTTAAGCATCGTTCAGCCTTTAACCGCGCCCGCGGCTATGCCCTTTATATAATGTTTTTGCGCCATCAGGAAGATGATGACCGCCGGCACCACCACCACCACGGCGCCCGCCATCAGCAGGCCCCAGTCGGTGTTATACTGCCCGTTCACGCTGGCCAAAGCCACGGGCAGCGTGTACTTGTCCTCGCGCAGCATGATGATCAGCGGCCACAGGAAATCGTTCCACGCGCCTATGAAGCTGAACACGGTCAGCGTGGCGATTATCGGCCTGCACAGCGGCAGCATGATGCGCCAGAAAATAGCGAACTCCGAGAAGCCGTCTATGCGGGCCGCCTCGAGGATCTCTTCAGGGATCTCCATCATGAACTGGCGTATCATGAAGATGGCGAAGACCGCGGCCGAGCCGGGGATCACAAGCCCGGCGTAGGAATTTAGCAGGCCCATGGATTTAAGGATAAGGAATACCGGCAGCATCGTGACCTGGCCCGGGACCATCATGGTGACCAGCAGCAGGGCGAACAGCTTTTCCCGGCCGGGGAACCTGAGCTTGGCGAAGGCGTAAGCGGCCATGGCGTTGAACAGCACGGACAGTGCCGTGATGCTTAC
>JAUSCK010000027.1 GCA_030651035.1 Elusimicrobiota bacterium | reverse complement strand
CCCCTGCCCTACGGACCAACAACTGGCCGTTATGGTAACGGCTGTCCGCAAAAGATTCATCAGGCGCGTCCGCAGGATCTGCGGGCTAAGCCGGGAAGCCGCGGAGAATTTGCTTTCCTGGAAGAATTCGGGGTTTTCAATACACGAAGAGGTGCTGATCAAGGACCGGGACAGGGAGGGGCTTGCGCGTTTGATCGGGTACTGCTCAAGGCCGCCCCTTTCGCAAAAACGGCTGCTCTACGCGGAGAAAGCCAACACGGTGCTCTACCGCACCGAACCGAAAGCGGGGAAGTCGGAAATGCTGACAATGACGCCTGTCGAGTTCCTGCGGCGCTGGACACTGCTGATGCCGCCGCCAAAAAAGAACCTGGTCCATTATTACGGCGCCCTCGCGCCCAGGTCGCCGCTGCGGCCGCTGCTGGTAGCCAAGGCGGAAAAAGAGGCGGACCGGGCCGCCCTGCGGGAGAAAATTGACAAGGTGAAAAAGAAAGCCGGCTCCTGGGCCGCCTGCCCCGCACTTTTTCTGTAAACGAGCCAAAGTGCGGGGCCTGCCTGGCGCGGGTTTTCGAGGTATATCCACTTACCTGCCCCAGGTGCGGCCTTGAAATGAAGCCGGTTGCCGTAATTCTTAATGATAAGGAACTGGTGCGCCTGCTAACACACTTGGGCTTGCCGACGGAATTCCCGAGATTTCGACCGGCTGCGCAGGCGTCGCTGTATGAACACGCCTGCGGCCCGCCGGACGAACAGTGCCAGCTGGACCCGCGGGCTGATGACGAAACCATAGAGCCCGCCCCGGCCGACGATTAAGGCACCCCACCCCCCCACTCTCCAGCGCGCCCGGCGGCAACCGGGCGCAGAGGGCCTTTTTTTAATTTAAAGAAATTCGCCGATTTTTTTGTATTATTATGAAATAGTAGGAAGGAGAGCTTTTTCCGAAAAATTTTTAAGCAGTGGAAGGAGCGGAACTAAGGAAAGAGCGTAAGGAAACAGGCCTTATACGGGCTACAATGCTATGCCGCTTCCCCAATGGTGGCGGATACTTGTGGCAAAGCTGGAAGGGCACTATAGATACTATGGCGTGAGCGGCAACGGCAGGAGCATCAGCCGTTACGAGCATTGGACGCGCAAGATAATCTATAAGTGGGTCAACCGGCGGAGCCAGAAGTTAAGCTGCAGCTGGGCGGAGTTTGAGCGCTACCTAGACCGGCACCCGTTACCGAAACCCCGTATCGTGCATAACTTCTATCTTGCGGCGACAGCCTCGTGAGTGTTGACGAAGAGCCGTATATGGGAAATCCGTAAGTACGGTTCTGTGAGGGTTCGCGAAGTTTGAATTACGCAGACGGCTATTGAGGCACTGCCATATTGAAAGAGGCTGAAAACAGACTATGCCGTCCTACGATTTAAACTTTGAGCGTTCTACTCGACCAGATAATCTCGATGTACTCCAAGGGCAGGACAACCCGTGACAGACCAGGGTGCGGTAATCCGCATTTTATTGCCTACAGATTACAGCGGCTTGATTTTAATTCTCTTGTCTAATACCCTGCGGATTTTGCCGGTGCGCAAGACGCGCTCTATGGCGTTAGGGGCCAGCACTTCTATAGCCGGTTTATCCAGCCACTTCAGCAGCACGCTCTCCTGCAGGCCTCCGCAGTTTTTCTCTATCTCGGCCCACAGCAGGTCTCCGAGTTGACCCGCTCCCGCCAGCGCGGCGGACTCTTTGACCTCCACCCGTATCGCCAGCGTATCCCTGTGTGCCTTGCTGCCCAGTACAACCTGGAAATTAAAGCTCAGGCCGCTCACCTTCCCAAGCGCGTTCTGAATGTCGTTGACAAAAAGATGCGCGCCACCGACATGTATCCTGTCGTCGCAGCGTCCGAGTATCTCAAACAGCGGCTCATTGCGCCCGCAGCCGCACTGCTTCATCAGCCAGCGGCCCAGGTCTCCGACGCGGTAGCGGATTATGGGCATATGCTTCTTCGAAAGCCCGGTCACCACCAATTCACCCAGTTCGCCCTTTTTCACCGGCCCCAGGGTGTCCGGCTCCACGAATTCAATGAACTGGCTGTGCGCGAAAAGGTGATGCTGCCCCTTCACACAGGCGGGGCACTGAAAGCCCACAACGCCTGCGTCGGCTGTGGCGTAACCTGCGGAGCGCACATCGGCGCCGGGAAACACCAGCTTGAAGAACTTCACCATTTCCACGCCCACATATTCCCCGCCGTAAAAT
>JAUSCK010000024.1 GCA_030651035.1 Elusimicrobiota bacterium | reverse complement strand
GTGCTTAATATGGGCGAGCCGGTGAAGATCCTGGACCTGGCCCGCAATATGATAGTGCTTAACGGGCTGGTGCCGGATAAGGACATAGAGATTAAATTTACAGGGCTTAAGCCGGGCGAGAAGATGTATGAGGAGTTGTTTAGGGATGGGGATATTAGGAAGGATACGGGGGATAGCGATATTTTCGCGGCTGTTGCCGGCGAGGCGGATTCAACGCTTAGCGAGGCGCAGTTGCAGGAGCTGAAGCATCTTTCCAATGAGGCGGATATGGCGGCGATGCTTACGAAGATCAAAGAGCTCATTCCCGCCTATACGGGATGGCCCCGCCACCAGAAGGGGAAGGGGAGCGAGGCTAAGCCCCGGGGAAGTGAGGCTGAGCCTCGGAAGACGAAGGGGGAGTTGGGGGGGGAAGCGGCATAAAGGGGACAGGCTACTTTATTGGCCCTGCTTAGCCTCACACCTCCCGCAGGTACCGGCCTTGAAAACCCCAAAAATATCCTGTATACTACATATATACCCGACAGATTTAACAATTGAACGTGCTGCCAGACTGTAGCGCGAAATATTTATGGCTATACACAACATAAACCTGCAGGTGATATTCTTCAAAGAGGACGCGAAAGTTATAGCGTATGCCCCTGCGTTGGATTTATCTGCCTGCGGTGATAATCTTGAAGACGCTAAAAAAGGTTTTGATACCGTTGTTAAAGCCTTTTTTGAAGAGTTAATGAAAATGGGGACCTTGGAGAAGGTCCTTCACACTTTAGGTTGGCGCAAGAAGGTCCAGACCTGGGCAGTTCCGCAACAGCGGAATATGAAGAAATATTCTTCAATCCCCTTGCACATCCTGAGTACTGCCCAAATACCCGTTCATTTTCCCGCCTGTTGCTAGATCATGCCAAAGTTGGGACCCATTGACGGCAAGGATTTAATAAAGATCTTTCTAAAATTCGGGTATAGAGTTACCGGCGGAAAAGGTGACCACACCACCATGCAGAGACGCGGCAGCCCCCGCCCTGTCGTAATACAACATAAAAAAGACCTGCCAGATTTTATAATCAAGGGGAACCTCAACACTGCCGGCATGACCAGAGAGCAGTATTTTAAACTTCGTTCCGAGATTTGATTCGCTGTTCTATATAGACAAGGAAGGGGAAGTGGAGGGGGAGGGGGCGTAAGGGGGGACAGGCTGGTTTTTTATATAATTAACGTATGAGGCATAATTCTTACCGGTATGGGGCGGGGTTGAACCAGGAGGAGATAGCCTGGTTGCGCCTTTCACCGGCCAAGCGCATGCTGGAGTCCGCCAAGCTTTGGAATTTCTACTTAGCCATGAGGGGGAAACTTGACTGCCAGCCCGATCCTCAGGGTCCTTTCAACTTTAAAAAAGCAAAAAGTTAAATCCCTGCTTATCGGCGGGCAAGCCTGTATCTTATACGGCGCCGCCGAGTTCAGCCGGGATTCCGATTTTGTAGTGCTTGCCGAGCCGGCGAACCTTGAGGCGCTTAAAAGAGCCTTAAAGGTTTTAAAGGCGGTTCCTGTATATTTCCCCGACCTTTCCATAGAATACCTGGCAAAGGGCCACGCCTCGCATTTTCGCTGCCGCGCGCGCGGGGTAGCCGGGCTTAGGGTAGATGTGATGGGGCGGCTGAAGGGCTGTGAGCCTTTTAACCGGCTGTGGGTAAGGCGCAGCCGGGTTACTGTTCCGGGAGCGGGCAGCGTAGATATTATTTCTCTGGCTGACCTTGTTGAAAGCAAAAAGACCCAGCGGGACAAAGACTGGCTGATGCTTACCCGTTTGGTCGAAAATGATGTGTTTATCAGCAATGGCCGTGGAAACTCCTCAAAAGTCTTTTGGTGGCTCACTCAGGCAAGGC
>JAUSCK010000023.1 GCA_030651035.1 Elusimicrobiota bacterium | reverse complement strand
TTCTTAACGGCCTCCTGCGGGTTGTCCTCCATAAGCGCCACGTGCTTATGCGCGGCCGCGTGCAGCACCCAGGCCGGCTTATGCGTTTCAAAAAGATTCTTCAGCAGGCTTTCGTCCCGGACATCCCCGGGCACGGAAACTATATGCCCGGCAAAACTCTTCTCGCGCAGTTCCTTGTCGATAAATATCTTACATCCATCATTTATAACCCAAGCCGTTCTTTAAGTTTGCGCAACTGCTCCCGATGTTTTGCGGGAGACATTTTTGCTATGTTTCGCAGCTTCCATTGGATAGCCGGCAGTTTCTCCACACCAGGCAAATCCAGAAGCTTCCAATCGGGCGAACCTTCTTTAACCGACAATATAAATTTACGTTCCGCACCGGTCAGTTCACTCTGCAGGCGGGAAAACAAATATTCGCGCGCCGCGAGCAGCTCCTCATAAGAAACCGGCACATCCGTCATACCGGAGAACTCGTTTTCAAAAACCTTCCGGAAGTCTTTACGTGGCGGGTTAATAAGCTCATGCATCGGCCTGTCGTGACTCACAAGATAAATGATAAAGGCCTTGCGTATAGCGTCCGTAAGACCTTCGTTAGCCAGGAGCAATTTAATATCGAACAGATCCCTGGGGTGCTGGCGGTCCAGCGCCGCGCAGATCTTGCCGCCGTACAGGTCCGCGTCCGAAAGTGTTTTAACAGAAAGCGCCATTCTGAATTTCCGTCCGCCCTCAGGGCAAAGCTCCCGCTGCACCGGAGGCAGCACCGCCCCGCGTATTACAAGATTAGGTTCTATCTTAACCTCGCCGGCAGGCCCGCGCACGAACAGTTTATACACCCCTCCCTCATAGAGGCCTTTTTGAATTAAAATCCCCGGCATCGCCCTCAGGATCCTCGCTTCGATCCGGACCAGCGCCCCCCCAATTCCGGCCAGAGTATCTTTGCGCGCCTCCACCGGAAGATAAGTCAAATCTATATCCACGGAAAGCCGCGGCATATCACGGAGAAAAAAGTTTATCGCGGTTCCGCCTTTAAGGGCGAAACACGCTTCCGCCGCCACATGCGGAAGAACGCGCAGCATAAGGCCGGCCTGCTCCAGGAACGGGCCTATCAAGGAACCTCCCGGGAAATGTCGGACGGAACCGTGATCTGGTATTTTTTGTCCAGCCGGCCTCCGCGCACTATCAGGCGCTTTCCGCTGCCCAGCCGCACTTTTGAAATATCCAATTTATCCACCCACGCATGTCCGCACTTTTCGGCCAGGAACAAAAACAATCTTTTTGCCTTGATCGACCGGCATGTCATTAATAGCTCCTGCACCAGAGCCGGCCGCAGCGTGGTAAGCCCTTCCAGCAATAGCGCGGCCCCCTCGAATGACTGCTCCTTAGGCACAAGTTCCGCCATTTCCAGCGCTGCACGCTCCGGAGATGATACCTTTATGGAATAGTCGCCCAGTGAAATTTCTTCCAGCCCGGCCTCCGGCTTGCCGGGAAATAGCCGCAACATATGATACCGCACCTTAGACTCCCACTTTGCGCCCAGGAACCAGGAAGGCAGCCGCCTACCGGGCCGGCCGAATAAATGGAACTCCGGCATATTCTTCATAGGAAGAAAATGCCCGTAGCCCTGAAGCTCAAGCGCGGTTTTCCCGCCCACATGCGCTTCAAACCCCAACTGGATCTGGAGCGCGTAAACTGCGCCGGTCAACGCCAGAGCATCGCCCGACCGGATATACCCGCCTTGCCCTATGCGTTTTATCCAACCGGAATGGCAATATTTCGCCGCCAGTTGCCGCGAGATTCCCCGCTTAGTGAACCACTGCTGCACAGCCACTACACCTTTAGGCCAGTTGATCAGAAGTTTATTTAAATGGTCGCGTTTTTTCACCATATTTTGGTCTTTAGTATACATACGCACTATAAAGACAACCTATAGTTGACTTATCCTCGTTATTACAAACCATGTATTCACTTAAACCACATATTGTATACTTATAGTTGTCTTAAAGCGAATATAATAAACTATACCAGACTAAACCAGTTATGTCAATGCCATTATCCTAACAGAAAAGGCTCCGCAAGGAGCCTTTTCTGTTAAAGTAGCCTGCCCGTTTTATGCCGCTCTTACGCCGCCTCCCCCTCCAACTCCCCCTTCGTCTTCCGAGGCTCAGCCTCACTTCCCCGAGGCTTAGCCTCGTTCCCCTGCCCCTTCTGGTGGCGGGGCCACCCCGTATAAGTCGGTATCAATTCTTTAATCTTCGTAAGCATCTTCCCCATATCCGCCTCTGTCGAAAGATGCTTCAGCCCCTGCAGCTGCTCCTCGCTAAGCGTGGAGTCCGCTTCGCCGGCAACAGCCGCGAAAATATCGCTATGCCCCGTATCCTTCCGGATATCCCCGTCCCGGAACAGCTCTTCATACATCTTCTCGCCCGGCTTAAGCCCGGTAAACTTGATCTCAATGTCCTTATCCGGCACCAGCCCGTTAAGCACTATCATATTACGGGCCAGGTCCAGTATCTTAACCGGCTCGCCCATATTAAGCACAAAGATCTCGCCGCCCTCGCCCAGCGCGCAGGCGTTAAGCACCAGGGACACAGCCTCTTCCGTGGTCATAAAATA
>JAUSCK010000320.1 GCA_030651035.1 Elusimicrobiota bacterium | reverse complement strand
AGCGGAGCGGGGCCGCGCTGCGTGGCCACGCCCGCGACGACATCTCGCGGATAAGGAACTCACTCGATCCCGTCTGGATGTTCGTCAAAAAAGGTACGAACTTCGACCAATAGCCTCCACCAATTTGGAGTTTCTGCATTTTTTTCTTTTTTTCCGGCCGGCCGGGAAAGAAAATTATGCAGAATTCTCCAATGATTTTTGTATTCAAACGCGATTTTTTTCTCGCGCAGCCGGAAGTTGTTTGGCTTGCGCCAAACGGAAGCATAGCACCGCTTCCCGAACCGGTTTTTTCCCGAGGCAGAGGCCCGTAAGACCGCCTTCGCTTGTGCTCAAGCCAAGGCGGACTTGCGGGCCAAGAAAGAAGATGAATCCATTTATACGCCATTCGGCCCGGCTCCGTTCTGCTGAGCCGACCCGGTCCGAATAGCTTTTCGGAATAAAATAGGCCCTTCATTCCGGCTTCGCTTTGCAAGCCAAGCCGGCCTGAAGAGCAAGGTATAGGTGCACTTATGCAAAACCAAATGCGGTACTTTCTTTATGCCAGGAAATCCACGGACGAACCGGATAGGCAAATCCTTTCCATAGAAGCGCAGCTCGCCGAGCTGCGCGAGTATGCCGCGAAACAGAACCTTATAATCGTTAAGGAATTCATCGAGAGCAAAACCGCCAAGGAACCGGGGCGCGAAATCTTCAACGACATGATAGCCGCCATGGAGCAGGGCGCGGCGCAGGGTATTGTTGCCTGGCATCCGGACCGCCTGGCGAGGAATAGCGTTTATGTGCAGTAAATTATTATGTGAAGTAGCCGCCAATTCTGTCCCGGAGCTCGACGTGACCGTTTTTTAAGTCCTTCGTTTTACTGCACATAATTCCATGCGATAATGACCTATGGCTCCTGCCCTTAGCGGGAGCCACAAGGAGGCCATTATGGCATTGGATGTTGTGTTTAAGCACCCCGCGGCGTTGCGTAAACTTCGGCGTAACCCATTCTTCGTTTTGCTGGAAGGCTACTGTCAGTGGTTGCTTGACCGGCGATACGCACGGACGGTAATCTGCTCTCAAATCTTCCATATACGGGTTCTGACTAACTACCTCGTTCGCTGCGGGGTAACGGAACCGGGCGGGATCGACTGGGATCATATACAGCGGTTCCTAGGCACATGGCTGCACCGCTATTGCGGACCCCAAGGCGGCAGAGGAGGACAGCGGAAAGTCATAGGCTACTCGGTTACCTCGTTCTGCCGGTACCTGACTGCCAGTGGGGTAATTAGCCAACGCCCGACGGTAATGCTCCCCTACCAGTCTTTGTTGGATGAACATGTCAGGTGGTTGTACGAGCATCGGCATCTGAACGCCCGCACCGTGGAGAAGCGTATCCGCTATGTCTGCTCCCTGCTGGATTGGACCGGCGCCAATAACACGCCGCCATACAAACTTCCGGCGCTTACGCCGCGCAGCCTACAGGATTTTCTACTTCAGCGAGGCGGCAAGCCTGGCAGCGCCAAAGCGGTTGAAGTGGCGTGCACCTTGAGGGTGTTCCTTACGTTCTGCTTTGAGCGCGGCTATCTGGACCGGAATCTGTCTGCGGCTATCCCCTGTTTTCGCCGCTACAGACTCAGTACGGTCCCGCGCGGGATTGACGATGAAACCTCCCGGCGGCTTCTGGACAGTATTGGGCGTAAAGACCCCGTAGGGCTGCGCGATTATGCGATAGTCATGCTGCTCTACACTTATGGAGTCCGGGCGGAACAGGTCAGTACGCTGCGCCTGAGCGATATTCAATGGGCGGCCGGACGGATACGCTTTCCACCTATCAAGTGCGGCAAGACTGTCGTCAATCCATTGACCGCCGAGGTAGGCGATAGCCTCCTGGCGTACCTGCGGCACGGACGCGTGGCATCACCGCATCCCGAGGTCTTTCTCCTCAACAAGGCGCCTTGGACACCGATTGCGCGGACACTTGTGCCGTGGATCATCTGCAACCGTATAAGGAAGGCCGGCCTGGCGGTGCCCGTTCCTGGCGCGCGCGCTTTCCGCCACCGGTTCGCCACAAAGATGCTGGCCGAGGGGCACAGGCTGAAATCTATCGCCGACATGCTGGGCCATCGCAATATCGCGTCGGCCTCAGTCTACGCCAAGGTCGACTTTCCAATGCTGGAAAAAGCCGCTCTGGATTGGCCTGAGGAGGAACTATGATCAACCATACCTTCCGCAGTCGCCTAGCCAGACATATGCGGCACTTTGTCGAGCTTCGTCAGTTCACGGGGAAGGATTACGACGGGCAAGCGCTGAACCTGAGCCGCTTTGACAGGTTTTTGTCACAGCAGCGCTGGACGGGCCGGTGGCTTACCCGGGAAATCATCCAGCGCTACCGTGTCAGCCTCGCTTACCTCTGCCCGGCCACCCAGCGCTGCCGGATGCCGGCTGTACGGCAGTTCTGTATCTACCTGTCCGCGTTCGAGCCGCGCTGCTATGTACCTGAGAGAGGCGAGTGGACGTGGCACGCCGTCCCCCGGCGGCTACCGTTCATATTCACCAAAGCGCAGGCTGGCGCCCTGGCGGCGGAAGCCGGCCTGTTGTCGGCATTGCCGTTCGCATTGCGGCCGCATGTCTACCAGACGCTCTTCGGACTGCTATACACGACCGGCCTGCGCATCAGTGAAGCCCTTGCCCTGAACGTGGGAGAGGTGGACCTTCAAAGGCGGCGGCTTTTCGTCCGCAAAGGTAAGTTCGGAAAGCAGCGCTGGCTGCCTCTGGCGGATTCAACCTGCGCCAGACTTCAGGACTATCTGCAAAAGAGACTGCCGGGCTGCTCCAACGGCGCCGAATCACCCTTGTTCGTCAGTCTGGGCGGAAAACGACTGCCGAAACGATCCGCCGCAGGCAACTTCCAATGCGTCCTACGCGCTTGCGGCGTCGGTCGGCGCGGGCTTGTCCACCCAACACTGCACAGCCTGAGGCATACATACGCCTGTCATTGCCTGCTGGCGTGGTACCGGCAGGGTGTGGACATCAATACGCGGCTGCCGGTGCTTGCTACTTACATGGGCCACGCCGATGAGCGCTACACCTATCGCTATTTGCACGCCACACCGGAACTGCTCGGAGAAGCGGATCGCCGTTTCCGGGAGCACTACCATCAAATCACAAACACGGAGGTCACTTATGAATAAGCCGCATCTGGTTGCCAACTATATGGAAGGGTTCTTCCGCCAATACCTGGGAGCGCTCAGGGGCGTCTCGGACAAAACGATCCTTGCCTACAGGGATGCCCTCAAACTGCTCTTGTGCTTCGCGGCCGACTTGCTCGGCCGGGAGGTGGACGAACTAGTCATTGAACACTTGGAGGACAAGGTGATCATCGCCTTCCTCGACTATGTCGAGAAGGAGCGTAAGTGCTGCGTCCGGACGCGCAATGCCCGGCTTGCCGCCATCAGTACATTCTTTAAGTATGCCGGCAGGCAAGAGCCAGCTCTGCTGTCACAGTGCCATATGATCCGTACAATTCCTTATAAGCGGGACGAACATAAGGCACTGGACTATCTTGATAACAAGGAGATCCAGGCGGTATTCGAGAGCATCGCCCCGTCGTCGAGGACAGGAGCCCGAGATAAAGCTCTTATACTCTTCCTCTTTAACACCGGTGCGCGCGTTCAGGAGTGCGCAGATGTGACTATAGAACGTCTGCGTCTGGACTCACAGGGCCAGGTCACGCTGCTAGGTAAGGGCAGAAAAGAACGCTCTTGCCCGCTTTGGCCCGAGACCGTGCAGGCGATCGTGGCGTACCTGTCCCAAAGAAGCCCAAGGGATACAAGCGAAGTGCGCCTATTCCTTAATGCCAATGGCAGGCACATTACACGCTTCGGTGTTGGCCATGTGGTGCGGAAGTATGCTGAAAAGGCCGGCGCGAAATGTTTGTCAATTCGTCAGAAGAAGGTGGGTCCCCACACCTGGCGGCACTCGACCGCCGTCCATATGCTGCAGGCCGGTAACGACCTTAACATGATTGCCATGTGGCTGGGCCACGCCGATGTCAACACAACCCATGCCTATGCGGAGATCAATATGGAGATGAAGCGGAAAATGCTTGAGGGTTGCCCTGCACCAAAGGGGAAGAAACCACGCCGCGAGTGGCAGAAGCCAGCCACTATTCGTTGGTTGGAGAAGCTCTCAGGGGGCCAGAATTATGTTGAGTAAAATGAATGGATGAAAAAATGGCCACGTCGAGCTTATGATTGAAACCGGCGGCTACTTCACATAATAATTTACTGCACATAAACGCTGTTATGTTGAGCTCAACATAATAGCGTGGACGGCGGCAAAATTGTCTATTTGGTGGACACTGGTAAGATAACCGCCCTTAAGTTCCCCACCTTCTGGTTCGACCCCACGCCGCAGGGCAAGTTCATGCTGTCCATAGCCTTCGGCCAGTCCAAGTATTACATAGACAACCTTTCGGAAAACATAAAACGCGGTATACGCCAGAAACTCCGCAACGGCGTCTGGCCCGGCTGGGCGCCGCTCGGCTACTTGAACGACAAGAACTTGCGGACCATCCTGCCGGATCAGTCAAAGGCCCCGCTTGTTAAGCGGGTCTTTGACCTGTACGCCACGGGCAACTACCCCATAGCGCAAGTAAGAAACACAATAAACGGGTTGGGGCTTATGGGCAAGAAGAACAAAACCCTTACCACCTCCAACTACCAGCATATCCTGAAAAACAATATCTATTACGGGATTCTCAAATACAAAGGCGAGATTTACGAGGGCACCCACGAGCCGCTGATCTCAAAGAGACTTTTTGACCGATGCCAGGAGGTGATGCTTACCAAAAGCAAGCCGCAGACTCCCGGCCTTAAGCCTTTTGTCTACCGGGGCATGTTCCGCTGCGGGGAATGCGGCTGCGGCATCACCATGGAGTTCAAGAAGGGACGCAGCTACATGCGCTGCACAAAGCGCAAGACGCCTTGCTCACAGCGTTTTTCGCGCGAGACGGACATAGAGCTGCAACTGCGCGAGGAAATAAAGGGTGTGGCTCTGTGTGGGGCCTGGGCCTCTGAAATAATCGCCCACCTTGAAAAGGAAAAAAGCACATCGGCCCAGGCCGGAAGTGCTTTCGTAAAGGAACTGCAAGACAGCCTGGAGCCGCTTGCCCGCAAGCTGGACGCCCTGCTGGACATGGCCCTGAACGGCCAGCTTACCCAGGAGGAATATGCCCTAAAGAAGGGCAGTCTTATAAATGAAAAGAAAGCGATCCAAGAGAAACTGGAGGTTTGCCGCAAAAAAGACTATGACCGGTTCACACCCGTCATAGACTTTTTTGCGGAGGCTTCTCACGTCGGAGAGCTGGCTGAGGCTGGAAAACCGGAAGAAATCCGGGATTTTGTCAAAAAAACCGGTTCGAACTTCCGGCTGCGCGATAAAAAAATCGCGTTTGAATACAAAAATCATTGGAGAATTCTGCATAATTTTCTTTCCCGGCCGGCCGGAAAAAAAGAAAAAAATGCAGAAACTCCAAATTGGTGGAGGTGTCGAGAGTTGCACTCGAGTCCGCCAACCGCTTGTCAGAACCGCTACAGGCTTAGCCCTGAGTGTGTCTCGGCCGGGATTAGTTCAGGACGACAAGTCCCGGCCATGCTTCGTATTGTCTTAAGCCGGCACGGGACGAAGTGCGCCCCTGACGACAGCAGCCTGAATTTTACGCAATATAGCCCGCTCAGGCGGGTAGGCTATAAGCGAGGCACACTTAAGCGTGCGCCCAGGCCATCTCGTTGGAGTTGGCTTTTGTGTTTTTGACCCTGTTTTACATGGCCTGGTCAACCATGACCTGCTGATCTGACAGAACAAGTTAACGTCGAACCTAGTTCACCCCCGCTTGTCGCACCCCGCTCGCACTGCAAAGCGATCGGGGCGAATAACGCCGGGCCTTTAAAGGTGCCGGCCCGGTGCTCTACAAGGAGGGCTCTGCCCTCCGTTTCATCGTCGCTTGCTCCCTGCGCTTCGCTTGGTCGCCGCGCTGAACCTCCCGAAGATGAAATCTCTTTATCAGAGTTGTACCGCACCTCTCCTTGTACGGAATGGAGCGTTATAAAACAAAAGGGTTCTCAAAGAGCTGGACTGCTTACGTTGGATATAGTCTAGCACGTTTTCATTGGGAAAGACAGGGCCTAAAGGGCAAGGACGCGGCAGACTGCGGCCGGAATGCCCAGCGGGGACTGGGCCTTAATACTTCAAATGAAAGGGACTTAAGCCTCAATCGGTGAAATACCGATTATTGATAGGATTGAGCTGTGGGAAATTCCGGAGGGAAAATGAAAAGATTTCTTGTGACGGCTTTACTACTGTTCTCCGCCGGCGCGGCGCGCGCCGCCGAGGCCGACCATTTCAGCTTGCGCGACGGCGAGATCGCCGACATAACCGCCGAAGTGAACAAGCTGGCTAACGAAGGCCTGGGCAGGGCGATAGAGGACCTGAACGTCGCCGGCGGCTGCGATGACAGCAGAAAAAGCGAAGAGCAGCTTTACGACAGGCTCACCGACATTTTTTCGAACCACAAGAAAGGCCAGCTGGTGCAGACCATACTCAGCGGCGATATTCCCCGCACCGTGATCCCCCTCAAGGAATCGATCTACAGCGAATGGAGCATCTGGAACGGCTTCCTGCTGGGACGCAAAGGCGCAGCCAAGAGCCCCCTCGCCCTCTTCCCCCTCATAAAAATAGGCGACACCGTGGTGGGCGTAGACAAACTTGAACACATGTTCGGCATGGGCCTGCGGTATTTCAAGAAACATTACCTGGAAGAGAGGCCGCTGGTGAGCGTCCTTAAGGGCGGTATTTTCAGCGAGAAGACCTTCCTGGGCGGCAACATGCTGGCCACCGGCGTATTCTCATACGCGGACCTTTCTGCTAATTTCAACGGCATGCGTTTCTGGAACCACATGCTGCAGAAGCGCGACGACGTGCTGGGCGCGCAGCATAACGCCGGGCCCTACCTGGCCTGCCGGGACGGCAAGTGGGCGAAGAACGCGGAGCGCCCGATCGATTTCCGCATCTATGTGGACGCGACCATGCAGGAGAGCATGAACTGCTCCAAGTTCGCCACCCCCGGAGGCGCCCGCAAGTTCCAGGAAGCCCTGGCCGCCCTGCAGAGCAGGGACAAGAGCCGCGTCTTCACCTGCCCCGAGAACCCAGGCCTCATGGACAAAACCGCTAAAAAGTACGAGGTCGAGATTGCCGGCGACAGCCGCGGCAGCAAGGTGGACCACTGGATGATAAACCGCGAGGGCAACGCAACTGTTTCCTACTTTAACGAATTCTAACCGCGGTTATATAAAAAAAGACGGCCTCCTTCACGGAGGCCGTCTTTTTAGCGGCTGCAGGCTCAGGCTTCCAGCGCGCCGGCGACCAGGGAAATGTCGGACAGGGGCTCGTCCACGTTTAAGATCTTAATGCCGTCGCCGGATTTTGAAGGGAGGAAGGATAGCCGGGAGCCGAAAGCCTGCCGCCAGCCGGCTATGACCTTGCCGTCCACCTTGGCCCCGGGCAGGAACAGGATCTCCAGGTCCTCCCCCCGCTGGGTCACCGAGCGCACGGACTTTTTAGCCAGGATTTTTTTCAGGCGTATAAGCTCCACCAGGTTTTTAAGAGGCGCGGGCGCGGGGCCGGAGATATCCTCAAAATCTTTCAGCAGCGCGTCCAGCTCTCCCTGTTTGGCGTTAAGCAGCTTCTTGTAGAAATTCAGGCGCTCCATGTCGTCGCCCACATAGTCTTCCGGGATAAAGGCCGGCACAAGTATGTCCATCTTGGGCTCGGGCAGCTCGCGCGCGTCCGCGCGGCCATTTATCCGGTCTATCTCGCCGTTGAGCAGCTTTATGTACATCTCGAGGCCGATGGAATTAATGAAGCCGTGCTGCCGCAGGCCGAGCAGCTCACCGGCGCCGCGTATCTCCAGGTCCCGCATGGCCAGGCGGAAGCCGGAGCCCAGCTCCGTGAATTCCTCAAGGGCGCTGAGGCGGCGCACCGCGTCCTCACTGATCGGCGCGGGCTCGTCGCTGCCCTCCGCCCTGGACTTTAAAAGCTGCGCTTTCTGCTTCAGGCGCTCGGCGCCGGTCTTCATCCAACCCGGGTAGAAAAGATAGCAGTAGGCCTTCTGCTTCTCCCGGCCTATGCGGCCGCGCAGCTGGTAGAGCTGCGCCAGGCCCAGCTCGTGCGCGTTCTCGACGAGCAGGGTGTTGACATTGGGAATATCCAGGCCCGACTCTATGATGGTGGTGGCCATCAGCACGTCGTATTTCCGGTTGAGGAAATCCCACATATGCTTTTCCACGGCGTCGGCGCGCATCTGCCCGTGAATGACCGCGACGCGCAGCTCCGGCATTATTTTCTTAAGGTACGCCCTGCGGCTGTCTATGGTCTGTACCCTGTTGTGCACGTAATAGACCTGCCCGCCCCGGGCCAGCTCGTAGGTGACGGCCTCGGCTGCGCTTTTCTCGGTGAAAGGCCGCACAAAAGTTGAGATGGCCTGCCGCCCGACCGGGGCGCTTTCTATCACCGACATGGCCTTGAGCGAGGAGAGCGACTGGTAAAGGGTGCGCGGGATGGGCGTGGCGCTCATCAGCAGGCAGTGCACTCCCTTGGCCATGGATTTTATCTTGTCCTTGTCCTTCACGCCGAAGCGGTGCTCCTCGTCGGCCACCATCAGGCCCAGCCCGGCGAACCGCACGTCCTTCTGCAGCAGGCGGTGGGTGCCCACTATTATATCCACCTTCCCGCGCGCCAGGTCAGCCAGTATTTTCTTTTGTTCCGCCGGGGGCACGAAGCGCGAGATCACGGCGATATTAACGGGGAAACCGGCGAAGCGCTTGGTAAAATTCCGGCAATGCTGGTCGGCCAGGATGGTGGTGGGCACGAGTATAGCCGCCTGCTTCCCGTTGAGCACGGCCCGCATCGCGGCCCGCATCGCCACCTCGGTCTTGCCGAAGCCGACGTCGCCGGCCACCAGCCGGTTCATCGGCAGCTCGCCTGAGAGGTCGGACAGCACTTCCGCTATGGCGCGGGCCTGGTCGGGCGTTTCCTGGAAAGGGAAGGAAGCCGCGAACTCCTCCTCCAGATGCCCGGCGTGCGGCAGGGCGGCGGTTTTCACGGCGGCGCGCTCCGCCTCCAGCCTTAAAATGTCCAGCGCCAGCGCCTCCACCTCTTTTTTCACGCGGCTCTTCAGCTCGTTCCAGGTCTTGGTGTCCATGTGCGACAGGCGCGGGACCTTGCCCTCGGAGCTTATGTATTTCTGCACGTGGGTGAAGTCGTGCAGCGGCACCAGCAATTTATCTCCCCTCGCGTATTCCAGGTAAAGGCAGTCCGAATCCTCCACCTGCTCGCCCTGCGCGTTGCGGAAAAAAGCCTTCTTTATGCCGAGGTAGCGGCCCACGCCGTAATCCTCGTGCACTATGAAGTCGCCCGTCTTCAGGTCGGTCCACTTGAAGAACTTGTTCTTGGGCTTTATGGAGGCGGGGTCGAACCGGTACCGCCGGCGGAAGAGTTCAGAAGAGGTGATCACGGCGGTCTTAGACGGCGCGTGGAGGAAGCCTTCCTCTATGTAGCCGGTGGAGATGGAAACCAGGCCGCCCGCGCCCTCGTCGGTCAGCGACTCGGCCAGGCGCTCAGATTCGCCGCGGTTTATACAGAAAAGTTTCGTCGAGACGCCGATTTTTTTAAGGCGGCGCAGCTCCCCGGCCAGGATCCTGATATCGGAGTTGAAATTAAGATTCGAAGCCGCGCCGAAATTCTCGGCCGCCCCCTGGTCCAGGGCCGCGCCGCTTAGCGCCACGCCGCCCAGAGCGGCGAAACCGTAAACCTCGTCCGCAGCCGGCTCCGTGTCCAGGCTGACGTTATCCAGGAACAGTTTCCAGCCCGGCCCGGCGCAGGCCGACAGCGGCCGGCCGGTGCCGCTGAAAATGTTGGGCGGCACGTCCAGGCTCTCCAGGAAATCCGAGGTATGCTGGGTGTCTATCTCGAAGTAGCGTATGCTCTCCAATTTTTTGTCCGAGAAGAACAGCCGGACCGGCTTGTCGGAGCCGGGCGCGTAAAAATCGACCACCGAACCGCGCGCGGCGAACTGGCCCTTTTCCTCCACGAAGGAGGTGCGCTCGTAGCCCGCCTTGATAAAGAGGTCCAGCGAGGCGGTCCTTTCATAGGAATGCCCCTGCCTGAAATAGAAGCGCAGCGAGGAATAGGCCTCTCCCGCCATCAGCGGCTCGGCCAGCGCCTCCGGAGAAGCAACGTGGATATAGTTCTTGCCCGGCTCCGGGGAATAGAGCGCGCGCATGGCCCTGGCCTTTTCGGAACTGTCGCCGCCCCAGAGGCAGACCTCGAAGGGCGGCAGCCCGCCGATCAGTCCGGCAAGGGAATTAAAGGCGTGCAGCCAGGAAGAAAGGGCGTCGTCGCCCGAGGCGGCGACCAGCATGTTCGACGGCGCCTTTTCATAGGCCTTCAGCGCGAACCAGGCTTTGGCGCTTATGTTGGGCGTCCCTTTGATATCTTTGCAGATCATGCTATTAGTACTAATGATATAATTTTCCACAGGAACTATGCTCAAATGGGTTGAAATCGATCTTAAAGCCATGGCAGGGAATGTCAGAGCTATAAAAAAGGCTCTTAAGCCCGGCGTTTCTTTCATGGCCGTGGTTAAAGCCGACGGCTACGGCCACGGCGCGGCGGCTGCGGGAAAGACGGCTCTGCAGAACGGGGCGGACTGCCTGGGCGCGCTGACGGCGGAAGAAGGCGCAGACCTGCGAATTATTTTTCCGAAAGCCACCATACACCTGCTGGCCCCCTCGCTGCCGGAAGAGGCCCCGCTTGTAATTAAAAACAACCTTATCCCCACCGCGGATTCCATAGATTTCATCAGGGCCCTGGACCGCGCGGCAAATAAGACCGCGCCATACCACCTGGATATAGACCTGGGACTGGGCCGCTGGGGAGTAAAACCGGAAACTGCCGGAGCCCTGCTGGCAAAAGCGGTTGAATTTAAAAAAGCCCGCCCATCCGGAGTTTCGGCGCACCTGGCCTACCGCCCGGCGCAGAACATGACGGAGGCCGAGGAGAAACTTATATCCTTCAGCGCGCTGGCCGGGCGCCTGCGCGCCCTTGCGCCCGGGCTTAAAGCCCACGCGGCCAACAGCGCCATCCTGTGCGACTTCCCGCATTGGCAGCTGGATATGGTCCGCATAGGTAACCTGGTGTACGGCATTTATCCTACCGACGTCTACAAGAAGAAAAGGCAGGGCCCGCCGCTGCCGGGCCTGGGGATGCCGTGGCGGTTCTACGCCAGGATAATTTCGGTAAGGAACGTGAAAAAAGGCGAATCGCTGGGCTACGCCGCCGAGTTCACCGCCCCGCGCGCAATGCGCCTGGCCACCATACCGGCGGGCTATTCCGACGGGCTTACGATGGAGCCGACGGAAAACAAGATCCGGATAACCTCCGGGTTCCGGTACTGGGGTATCATAAACGGCAAAAAAGCTTTCTTTACCGGCAGGACCGGCATAGCGCATACCATGCTCGACGTAACGAATATCCCCGAAGCCAAACCCGGCACCCCCGTCGCGCTTCATGTCCGCCGCACCGCCGCCAACGCCCGGATCCCCCGGATATACAAGAAATAGTTTTTCAGCTCCCACGCCCTTGCGGGCTGCCGGGGTGACAGGTACCTCTTCCCGCACACGGTGAGCGTGGGAACCGTCCGCATTAAGGGGGCGGTTTTTTATTTGGGAGGGCAGATTTGCTGAAGATTTGCGTATTTTTTGGGGATTGTCGGAGCGGGCGGGGCTAAACTATGGGTGGAGTGACCCTTGGATCTAAGGAGGCGCTATGAAACTGACCGGATACTTTTTCTGCGGCGTATTGCTCGCGTGGGCGGCAGCGGCGGCGTCGGCGGGGGCCGATAAACAGCTCGGCGCGGTCTACAGCTTCAACAGCGGGACGGAGGCCAAGATACAGGCGCAGGTGCTGGACAGGATGCTGGGGCCGGGGCGGGCATATGTGTTCCTGGAAGCGACGGCGGGGTTCAAAGGCGCGATAAGCGAGGAATTGAAGGACGGGGTGGGCGAGACCCGCCGCGTCCTGCCGAAAGGTTCGGCGGAGAGTGCGGGGGAAGGCCTGGAAGGCGGCGAGTCCCGGCAGGGGGTGTCGACCCACGAGCAGCGCGCCAGCCAGGAGAAGCGGTCGGTCACGACGAACGACGCGTTCAATCTGACGGTGAGTTCGATGGCTGTGAGGATACTGCATGATGCGTCCGTTCCGGCGGGTAAGCTGCAGGCGGTGAAGGACGCGCTGCTGGCGCTTTATCCGTCGGTACTGGAGGCGAACAAGATAGTGTTCGTCCCGGCCGCTTTCGAACCCACACCCGCCCGGTGAGCGTGCGGGTCCAGGCGGCCGCGGCCGGGCTTATATCGCGTGGAATTTACGGGAGGAGGATATATGGAAAACGAACATATAACGCCGGGGGGCGGCTTTTTTAAACAGTCCTTCATAATACTTTTGATAATGGCCGCGATCTATCTTCAGGAAGGGATGCCAGGTTTTAGACCGTTCCTCAACCTTGAAGCGGCCCTGCTGGTTTTTGGCGGGACTTTATGCCTGACCTGGACGGCTTATCCGCTTAAAGAGCTCTTCAGGCCGTCGGGACCCGAAGTCCTTCTGCACGCGGCCGGCTGCGCCGCCGCCATGGGCGCGCTGACCACGGTGCTCGGCATGATACTCATGCTGGCGTCGGTGGACGATGTAGCGCAGATCCCCCGGCGCATGGCGCTGGCGCTATCCGGCCTGTTTTTAGGGCTTGTACTTTCGGAAGTGGTCCTGGCGCCGATGGCGGCGCGGCTGGCGGCGGCCAGGAAGCGTGAGGAAAACAAACCCGCGGCGCCGTCCGCGGCCGGGAAACGGCTGTTCCTGTGGTTCCTTACTTTAGGCATCGTGTCGTTCAGCATGATGACGGTGTTTTTTGCCCTGAGCCTGTCGGCGCCGCCCGCCGTCATGCGGTAAGTGAATTGCAGAGCTTTAATCTCCGCGTCCCCCGTCTCCCTCCGACAGCAGCCGCAGCAGGCTGGCAGCGTCGGGTGGGCGCTTGCCGGGATCGAACATCAGGCAGCTGTCGATAAGCTCGCGAAGGCGGGAGGGCAAGGAGGCCGGCAGCCTGGGATAATCGCCCTCCATTTTCTGGCTGTAGTAGAGGGAGGTCGGCCCGGCGAAAGGCAGGCTCCCGGTCAGGAGCGTATAGGCCAATACGCCGAAGGAATAGATGTCGGAGAGCGGGGTGGTCACGCCTGCATGCTGTTCCGGCGCCATGTAGGGAGGAGTGCCCACCACCTCCACCTCCTGAATGTCGGAGGCATCAGGGTCGAAATGCCTGGCGATCCCGAAATCCATGACCTTGACGAAACCCTTAGGCCCGGCGACGATGTTCCCCGGTTTGAGATCGCGGTGGATGACCTTCTTTTCATGAGCGAAGGCCAGCGCCTCCGCCACCGCCGCCAGGATCGGAACCACTTCGCCGGGCGTAAGCCGGCCCCTCAGGGCCATCACGGTCTGCAGGGTTTCCCAATCGACATACTCCAGGACCAGGTACAGGTCCTCCTTGAACTCAACGGCCTCGTAAAATTCCACTATGCGCGGGTGACGCAGCTCGGAAAGGGTTTTGGCCTCCTCCAGGAAAAGAGCCCTGTCCTCGGCGTTACAGGAGACCGACGGGCTCAGCCGTTTCAGCGCCACAAGGCGGTTAAGGGCCTTGTCCTTCGCCAGGAAAACCGCCCCGCTGCCTCCGATACCCAGAAGGCTGAGCATGCTGAACCGCCCGGCCACTTCCCCCAGTACCGGGGTGACGCTGCGGGGCTTGCTGCCGGGGCCGCGCCCGGGCGAGCCCCGGCCGGTGGTCTCAAAATAAGCCGACACGGCGAGCGCGTCCTCGGCCGGCAGCCGGCGAAGGCGGCGCAGGCGCGCCTCGCAGTCCTGGTAGCTTCCGTTCAGCCGGAGCAGCTTGTCATAGATGGCGGACGCGCGCTTTACGTCGCCGGCCCTCTCGCAGATAATGGCGTAGAGATATTGAAGCAGGGGAGAATCGCGGAGCCCCGCCTGGAGTTCCGCCCATTCGAATATGTTCTTGGCGTGGCTGAAACTGTTAAGGCGCAGAAAGGCCCGCAGTGCCAGGGAACATTCCTCCTCCCCCCATTGAGACTTCGGGATCTTCTCAAGCTCCCGCACGGCGTCCTGAAAGAGGCCGGCCGCAAGAAGAGCCCTGCCCCGCGCGAGAATGTCTCCGGACGGCGCCTCTGCCGGAGCCGGCCCCTGCCCTGCCTGCGCGCCGCCCGCAGCCCGCGATCCCGGCGAGCGCGCGGTTTCCCGGACGGCTTTACCCGCCGCACCTTCGCCGGCCGGAGGCGGGTGAAGAGACTTCTTCTTATTACCGCCGGCCTTTCCAGAACGATATACAAGTATCGCCGCGTAAGCCGCGAGGCCCAGTATACATATCAGCAGCAGTATGGACGGCAAGTCTTGCATATGTTAACCCGGCGCACAGGAACCGAGAAATCACCGCCCTGCTATTCGATAGGTAGAGGATTAGAGGACTAATGCACCGCGTCGCAGAATTCTTTGGGCTCGGTGCCTTTGATGAAGGCTTCCAGGACTTTCTTCTTGCAGGTCGGGAGGGCGAGCTTGCCCGTATCCTGGTCCACGGTGACGAACACTATGCCTTCCGGCACGGGGAAATCCCGGACCGGCTGGTCTTTCAGCACCGTTTCCATTATCTCCGTCCACCACGGCACCACGGTGCCGCCGCCGGTCCAGTCCTTCATGGGCAGGGAACTCATGTCGTCGTAGCCCATCCAGGCGCCGGCGGTCAGGTCCGGCGTCATGCCGATAAACCACATGTCCTTGGAGTCCTGGCTGGTGCCGGTCTTGCCGGCTATGGGCCGCTTGAGCTTTGAGGCGTAGGAGCCGGTGCCGCGCTGCACCACGCCCTTCATCATGTTCACCAGCACGTAGGAAAGCTGCGGGGAGAAGCTCTCGTTCTCCTCCGGCACGGATTCCTCAAGCACCCGGCCCGAGTTGTCAGTGACCTTAAGCACGCCGAAAGGCACGGCGTGTATGCCGCCGTTGGCGAAAGTGGAAAAAGCGCTTACGATCTCTATCGGGTTCACCAGGGAGGTGCCGAGCCCTATCGACGGCACGGCCTCGAGGTTGCGCTTGATGCCGGCGCGGTGCGCCACGTCCGCCACCAGCGTGGGGCCCACCCTGGTCACCAGGTAAATTGAGGAGAGGTTGCGCGAAAGTTCCAGAGCGCGGCGCAGGGTTATGCGGCCCTGGAACTTGCCGTCAAAGTTGTTCGGCA
>JAUSCK010000319.1 GCA_030651035.1 Elusimicrobiota bacterium | reverse complement strand
GGTGTCAAGAGGCCGGAAAGCAAAGGTGCGAAGAATATTTTTACAGGAAAGCTGGCTACAGAGGGGATTAGGTGCGAAAAATCACTTACTCTTCACGGCTGGGCCACCCCTCATTTTGGAAAATGCTTAAATATATTATTGGCGGCCCTGGCTGCGGCGCGGCCGCTCATCCCCTCCCTGCTGTCCATTAGAGCGCGCAAAACAGCGATTGAACCGGTCTGTGAGAACACCCAGCTAAGCGGATGCTCGAGCAAGTTAAGTTGTGTGCCCACATGTCTATAATAGCAGACAGGCGGATGATTGTTAAGACAGTGTAAAGATTGGCCGGGCGCGCATAGCGCCGGGGCTCCGACCGCTTCGCGGGAATCCTGCAGAGGAATTCTGCTCCCTTATTTCCGCGACGAGAACTACTCTGAACTGCAGGATTCAGGTTAACCTGATAGCTGCAGTTGCAGCTTTCCGCCAAGCTAACCCGCCCGTCAGCGCAACTGCACGCAATTGGCAACTATTTTACCGGTGAGCTTGTCGGCCAGCATGAGGAAATGATCGCCTTTGCAGCATTTAATTTCCTTAAAGTTCGCGATGCCTAATTCTTCCGCCATCTGCTGCGGATCTTTCAGGGCCCCAGCGCCCGCGGGGGCTATCAGCACATTCTGCTCCGCCCCGCCGGCATTGCGAAAACCGGCGAAGGACTGGCCCTGGCCGGTAAGGACGAACACCATGGGCCCGACGTTAATTCGCTGATCTGCCGGGAAAGTGCGGTAGGTGATCGAGACGGGAAGGCTGTTTCCCTCCAGCAGGATGGTCCCGTTCAGTGCAGCGGCGCCCCTCCCCTCTTTGCTGATCAAGGCGGACTGGCCGGAGGCCGGGACGGGACCCTTAGGAAACCGTATTTCCGCGGTTTCAAGACCTTCGCGGCCCGCCTTATTAAGAGAAGACACAGCAAGGTTCGAGCAGGTCTCGTTATAACCGAACTGGAGCAGGCTGCCTATCCCGAGCTTCGCTTCTACGGGAACCCCGGTATTATTGAGCGTCAGGCCTGATTTGCACACGGAAAACTCAGACCCGCCGGACATCTCGACGAAGTTGCCGCTGCCGCCCGATTTTTTCGGGAAAAAGCCGCAAGAACGGTATTTGCCAGATTGCTCTACCCAGTATATCTGCAGATATACATTTTCGTATTGCTTTTCTATTTTCACTCCGCATAATTTACCCCGGGAGGTGGCGCCAAGATAGTTGCCCGCTGCCGGAGTTGCTCCGCGTGAATCTTTGGCGTTTCGGGCGCTTTCGCGGGAATCTCCCGGCGCCTGTGCCGCCCGCTCGCGGAGCGCGGCGCCTAAAGGAGCAATTGCGGGAACGGCCGGGACCATCACCTCTGTCTCTCCGGCCGGGGCGGCCGCTTTGAGAGCATCCAGTGCCGGGGCGGCATAGCCCGCTTTGCCAGCGCTGAACAGGACCGCGACCGCTAAGGTAAGTATTGTTTTCATTGTGTGACCTCCGTTCATATTAGTAGACCTTGACTCGTTTCTTTCCTGCTGTTACACGGGCCTTCCCGCGACAACCTCATGAGATAAGTTTACCCCGCCCCGGATCGAATAGCATGAGTCCGGAGAACCATGGCGGTCTGATTTTATGGCCCAGGAGCGGCGGTCAAATAAAAAGACTTTTAGTTCAGCCGGCGGCTTAACGATTTTATATACTAGTGGCATGACTAACAACAAGGCGTTCGGCAGCTTGCTTTCGAGGATCAGGAAAGAGCGGGGTTTTTCAAGCGCGCATCAATTCTTTAAGGGCGCCGGCGGGAGCAAAGGCCTCGGGCTTGCCTTCAGCAGTTATTGGGATATAGAGCGCGGGAAAAAATTGCCCCGGAGCTGGCGGCTCAAGGCTATCATGGCCGCCCTGGGCCTTGACCCGCATTCCCCCCTTGCACGGGAACTGGTCACGGAATATTTCAAGGCGCTTTCGGGCTCCGACGAGCTCCTCCGTATCTTATCGGCCCCGGCGCCGGCCGGCGGGGACCTCATCAGCAGGGAGCTGGCGGAGGCGGCAATCCACCAGGCGCTTGCGCAGCGCAGCGTCAACCTGACGATAGAGCAATGGAAGCTGCGCACCCGCGATACGGTCACCAGCATCTGCCATAGCTACCTGTCCAATACTTCGGGCTGGGTCACAGTGCGTGAATTATCCGAAGCTACCAGGTTCAAGCCGGAAGAGGTTAGAAAGGCGCTTAAAGCGCTGGCAGCAGGCGGGCTGCTGGAGTTCTCCGGAGACAAGGCGCGCAGCCCCTTCGTGGGGAAAGTGGTCAAGGCGCTGCCGGCGACCCCTGCGACGGCGGCGATCAAGGCCGCGCAGCGCACTATCTGGAATAAATGGGTGGCTGATTCCAGGCTTGTTGACGCGAAGAGGATGACTATCCGCATGTCTAAGACCGGGCTGGACGCATACCGCCAGCACCTTGCAAAGGCCGTGAGCCTCGCCTGCATCTACGAAAATTCCGCCGAGGACAGGCAGGACTCGGCCATTTATACCATCGAGGCCAATATATTCCGGACCTATCCCAGGGACTGATCCTATCAGCGTCCCCTGGCCCCCGGGCTTTCTTGTTGCCCTCCGCGCGGCGGGTAATTGATATAATTTAGCCAAGTTTCAACACAAAGGACATTACATGGAAATCGGCATCGTCGGCCTCCCCAACGTAGGCAAATCAACCCTGTTCAACGCGCTCACCAAGGCGGGGGCGGCCTCCTCCAACTACCCCTTCACTACCATCGACCCGAACGTGGGCGTGGCGCCGGTGCCGGACAAGCGCCTGGACGCCCTGTTCGACCTGTTCAAACCCCCGAAGAAAGTGTCCTCCTATATAAAGTTCGTGGACATCGCCGGCCTGATGAAGGGCGCCTCCAAGGGCGAGGGCCTGGGCAACAAGTTCCTGGCCAACATCCGCGAGGTGGACGCCATAGTGCAGGTGGTGCGCGTATTCAAGGACCCGGACGTAGTGCACGTGCTGGGCGAGGTAGACCCTATCCGCGACATCGAGGTGATCGAGACCGAGCTGATGCTGGCCGACATGGAGACCGTGGACAAGGCGCTGGAGAAGAACCAGCGCGACCTGAAAGCCAGGACCAAGGACGCCGAGGAAAAGAAGGTGAGGCTCGAGAAGATCAAGAGGCTGCTGGCCGACGGCAAGCCCGCCCGCGAGGCCGGCTATACCATCGAAGAAGTGCGTGATTTCAACCTGCTGACCGTCAAACCCGTCTTCTTCGTGGCCAACACCTCCGAGCAGCCCGACAAGGAAGTGCTCGCCAGGCTGCGCGAATATATAAAGGCCCGCGGCGCCATTATGGTGGAGATCTCCGCCAAGATAGAGTCGGAGATCAGCGAGCTGCCCGACGATGAAAAGGCAATGTTCATGAAGGACATAGGCGAGGATTACACGGGCCTCGAGAAGATGGCGCTGGCAGGCTACCAGTTGCTGAACCTGATCTCCTTCTTCACCGCGGGCTCAGAGGACGAGGTCCGCGCCTGGAGCCTGAAGCGTGGGCTTAAGGCCCCGCAGGCGGCCGGCACCATACA
>JAUSCK010000299.1 GCA_030651035.1 Elusimicrobiota bacterium | reverse complement strand
GTTGACCGCTTCGGCCGGGTGGCGGGGCGGCAGGTAGCCTTCCAGCACGCCGAAGCCGGAGGGCATGCTGAAATACGGGCAGTAGTCCTGGGTCCGCAACTCGAAATCCTGGTCCGCGCCCAGCTTATTGCCGAAGATATCGCTCAGTTCGCCGGAAATTTTGAAACGGTAGAGCGTGGCGGGCTTGAAATCTATATCGGGCAGGTACACGTACGCGTCCTCATCCCCACCGTATTCGTAGCCGCCGTCATACCCGTCGTCGCCGCGCTCCGGGAATTTTACCGCCGGGTCCACCGACAGGCGCTTATAGAACTCGCCGTAACGTACGGGGTTGGAAAAACCTATCCGGTAGCCCGCCGGCAGACACTTATCCCCGGGCAGCACCGTGAACAGGAAAGTACGATAGGTCTTAAACCGGACCTCGCGGACGTCGGCGAAGCCAAGCGCGCCCTCGGCGGCCAGAAGGCCTTTCTTGAACCTGAGCGTATAGGCGTGGTCCGGCTTAAGCCCGCCGGAGGGCCTGATGGCCAGCGCGGTGGCGGTGGAAATATTATGGTAGTAAGGCCAGAGTTTTTTCACCTCGTCCTCTTTAGCCCGCCGCACTCCTACGGGGACGCTGTCGACTTCCCCCTCCGGACCGCGGCCCTCCAGCTCTATCGAATCCCTGGCCCTGCCCGGGTCCACGGGCAGAGTGAAGGCTGCGTACAGCGTGGAATCCGGCGCTATCCAGCGCTGGTTATCGTAAGGGGAAGTATTGCTGAGAGCCGGGCGAGGGGTCTCGAAGAACCAGACTTCATCCTCAGCCAGTTCTCCGCCGCCGGTCTCGGACTTGAACCCTTTCTTTATCCTTACGGCGTAGAGGGAGGACGGTTTGAGCGCGGCTTCGGGCTCAAAAGTCAGCACCTGCGTGCCCTGCCAGCGGCAGCGGCCCTTTACCGGCGAAATTTCCTTGAAAGAGGCAAGGTCCGCGTCGGCGGGGCCCGCGTAGTTCTCGTCCAGGGCGTCCCCTATCTCCAGCAACGCCGCCGGGCACAGGAGGCCGGCTCTTTCGGCCGAAGTCAGCGGGACCATGGGCTGGTTGAAGGTGGCGGTTATGGCCGCCGTCGCCGACATGTCCTGGACGGCGCCGTAAGGCGACTTGGCCACGACCCGGACTTCGGGATACTCGGCCCCTAAGGCCCGCCCGGAGAATAAACCGGCCGAACAGATCAGGGCCGTCAGGACCTTCGAAATTATATTGTTGGTCACTTTTCCCCCATAACCGCGGATTATCGCAAAAGACAGCGGAGCTTCACGGAGATCCGTGTTGATATACGCGCCCCCGCTGCGGTTGCTGAGCCTTTTAGCATTATATTAATTTCATATAATAATCCTGTGAATATATTCGTCTTCATTCTTTTTTCAGCCCCCGTTTTACTGAGCGCGGCCGGCGCTCCCGCCGCGGCGCCCGTCCCCCCCGCCGGGCAGACGCAGCCGGCGACCGCTTCCGGCCTTGCCAACCCCCGCGACTACTGCATCTTCGGCGCACAATCCGGCAAACCGTTCGACAGCGAGGCAGCCTTTAAATCCGTCATCTGGAAAAGCGACGTAATTTATGTCGGCGAGACCCATGACCGGATAAAGGACCACCTGGCCCAGCTGGGGGCCCTTAAGGCCATGAAAATAGCCCGCGGCTCCAGGATAGCCGTAGGGTTCGAAATGATGAGCATGACGATGCAGCCCGCGCTGGACGATTACGCGGCCGGCAAACTCACGGAAGAGGAATTCCTGGCCAAAGCGGACTGGAAGAACGAATGGAGCGTGGATTTCAGCCTCTACAAGCCTCTCTTCGATTTCTTGGTCCAAAACAAGCTCCGGGCCATCGCGCTGAACGTCCCGAAAAGGATCATCGCCAAAATAGCCCGCGTGGGCCTGGCGGGGCTGGATGACGAGGATAAAAAATTCCTGCCGGAACCGGTAACCATCACTAAACATAAAAAATATCTGGAATACCTGAAAGCCTCTTTCGACGGGCATGGCGGCAACCCCGCGGCCGCGATGCTCACCTGGGACAATTACCTGGCCTCCATGTCCGCCTGGAACGAAGGCATGGGCTCCAGGGTGGCGGACTTCATTAACGCCAATCCCGGCTGGTCGGTGCTGGTAGTGACCGCCAACGGCCATGTCAGCTATAACGCGGCCATCCCGGCTTCTGTAAAAAGCCGGACAAAGAATATCCGCCAGGCCTCTTTTCACACCGTCGCCGCGGCCAAATGTCCGGCAGTATTCCCCAAAGCGGACAAGGATCTGGCCAATTACATCTGGTACATAGATCACGACGACAAGCCGGCAAAAAAATAAGATGCGCCAATACTTTCTGCGCTTCCGGCATTTCCACAAGAACGCCAAGCTTTTCATCTACCTTACCTTTATCCTATCCGTCTCGCAGACCATCTTCGGCCTGGTCTATAACCTATACATCCTGAAGCTCGGCTACACGCGCGAATTCCTGGGCACGCTGGAATCCATCCCCGTGTTCGTCACCGCGGCCCTGGCCGTGCCCCTGGCCCTGCTGTGCGTGAACCTCCCGCTCAAAAAAAACCTGCTCATAACCCTGTCCCTGGCCGTTTTCGCCGCTTTGGGCCTCTCCATCTTCCCCTCCAAGGCCATGCTGATCTCTTTCAGGTTCGTCTCCGGCTTCGCGGGCGCTTTCATGGCCATCACGTCGTGGCCGCTCATGGCCAGATACTCCACGGACAAGGACCGTAATTTCGTCTTCAGTTTCCAGTTCGCTTTCTCCATGTTTGGCGGATTTTTGGGCAACCTCATAGGCGGGTCCCTGACGGATTGGACGGCCGTCCTGCTTTCCGGCGGGCTGGAAAGCGCGGAGGCCTACCGCGTGACCATGCTTACGGGCGTCGCCCTGATGGCCTTTTCGATAGTGCCGGCGTTCTATTTCGAGGAGCCGGAAAAGGCCGAGAGCGCGCCGAGGAATCTGGACCTGGGCGGCGTAAAACCGGCCGCGGCCCTGCTTATCTTCCTGCCGCAGATCATCGTCGGCTTCGGGGCGGGGCTGATAATGCCGTACATCAACATCTTTTTTAAGACCAGCTTCAATCTGCAGATCTCGAGCCTCGGCTTTTACATGTCGCTTATGCCGCTCTCGATGGCGGCTGGCGGCTTTATAGGGCCGTGGCTGGTAAAGAGGAAAGGCCAGGTGGGCGCGATGATAGCGCTGCAGGCGCTGTCCATCCCGTTTTTGGCCACCATGGGCTTCTCCGGGCTGATCTTCCCCACTGTGGCGGCTGCCTTCGTGCGCACCATGCTCATGAACGCCAGCTGGCCGGTCTACAGCGTGTTCATGCTCTCGCACTTTAAAAAAGAGGCGCATCCCCTGGCCAGCGCCATGTACACCGCGGGCTGGAGCCTCCTCTGGGCCTTCGGCGCCAAGCTCAGCGGCACCCTGCAGATGGATTTCGGGTTCACCATGCCCTTCCTTATCACCATAATCTGCTACTGTACCGCCACCATCCTCCTGTCGCGCTTCTTCCTCCACGAAGACACCAAAAAGACCGCCGGCCCGGCGGTATTGAAAGAAGAGATGGCGTAACTTCGGTTTCCCCTGAAATAACTGAGAAACTAAGCAACGTCCCCAAACCCGGCAAACGGCCTAATCGGGCGTAGGCCCTTATACGCCGCCAGCCTGGGTACGGATGCCGTGGCCGCGCGCGCCGTTTGCTGGTATAACTTAATAGAAGATTTTCACCACAACGGTCTCGGTCAATCGGGTCAAGAACGGGAGAAAAAATGAAAAAATTAACCAATATAGCGGTTGCGGCGGTAATGGCGGCGGCGTTTTCCGGAGCGGTAAAAGCCGGGGACTTCGAAGCCGACCTTCGATCTATTAAAAGCTCCATACCTGTGCCGGCCGCGGCCGAACAGGTTCCCTCCAGGAGTGAAAAACTCAGCGGCCTGGGAACGCTTTCGATCAAGATGGTGGCGGTAAAGGCCAAAATGGCGCGCGCGGAACTTTCGCTCTGGAATATCACCAGGATCCTGGAGAACAGGGAAGGCGGCTCACTGGACGGCGAACTGCAGAGGCTCATGGGCGACTTGAAAGACTGCACCGGCGCCGCCAGAAAGCTGGACGCGGCCGCGGCAGGGGCCATGGCCGACATCCCCAGAACGCCGGATAACGTAGCGGTAGCCCAGCTGCTGTTGGCCAATGTGGCCGAATATACCGACAACGACGAAACCATCATCCTTATCAGGCTGGAAGGAATAATGACGCAGTATCCCAAATATAAGGATGCCGTGCGGCCCCATATCAACGAGTACATAAAGACCCTCGAGGCGCTGAACAGCGCCGGCAGCAAGATCATGAAGCTTTCAGGGCCGCTCAGCGCGGAATAGGGCGGTTTCGGCGTAAAGGATAAGGGCGCCCCCCGGCGCCCTTATTTTTTCCTTCCGGGATCGGCAGGCGGCATAAGGCCGGCTGCTGCAAGT
>JAUSCK010000298.1 GCA_030651035.1 Elusimicrobiota bacterium | reverse complement strand
ATGAAGATTTTGATAGCCCCGAACGCTTTCAAGGGAACGCTTACCGCCCGCGCGGCGGGCGCGGCCGCGGCCCGGGCCGTCAGGCGGGTCTGCCCGGGGGCGGCCGTAGAGGTGGTGCCTATAGCCGACGGCGGGGACGGCCTGCTTGAGGCGCTGCGCCCGGCCCTGGGCGGAAAAATAATGCGGAGCCGGGTAGAGGGGCCCCTGGGCGAAAAGCTGACGGCGCGCTGGCTTATGGCCGGGCGGACGGCCGTTATAGAAATGGCCGAGGCCTCGGGCCTGGGGCGGCTGGGGAAAAGCAGGCTGCGCCCGCTGGACGCCTCAACCCGCGGGGTTGGCCAACTGATGGCGGAGGCGGTGTTTAAAGGCGCGCTGGAAATTATAGTGGGCCTCGGCGGCAGCGCCTCAAACGACGGGGGCGCCGGCTGCGCGCAGGCTTTCGGCTTCTCCCTGCTGGACGCCGGGGGGCGGCCCATAGCGTGTGGAGCTCGCGGCCTTGCGGAGCTGGCCACAATCTCCGCGGGGCTCGCCCCGCACTTTTTCCGGGGCGGCCAAAATTCGGGGCCAGCCCCGCACTTTTTCCGGGGCGGCCAAAATTCGGGGCCAGCCCCGCACTTTGGCCCGGGCACGGGAAAAAGTGCGGGGCTTAAAGGCGTAAGAGTAACCGGCCTTGCCGACGTGAGGAACCCGCTTTGCGGCAGGCTCGGGTCGGCGCGGGTGTTCGGCCCGCAGAAGGGAGCCGGTCCGCGGGAAGTGGAATTCATCGGGAAAGCCCTGCTCAATTACGCCCGCGTGGTAAAGAAATGCCTTAGCCTGGACATAGCGGGCCTGCGCGGCGGGGCGGCCGCAGGCGGCCTCGGGGCGGGGCTGGCGGCTTTTTTCGGCGCGGAACTGGCTGACGGGGCGGCCTTCGTGCTGGAAAAGGCCGGTTTCGAAAAAAAACTTGCCCGCGCGGACCTGCTTATAACCGGCGAGGGCTGTTTTGACCGCCAGACTTTCTACGGCAAGGCGCCCGGAGCGGCCATAGCCGCCGCCCGCCGTCTGGGCAAGCCGGCTGTGGTCGTCTGCGGCCGGTCGCTGATAAAGGACAGGCGCGCGCTGGCCAGGCTGGGGGTGGCCGGGGTGATAGAGGCGGGGGCGGTCCCTGACCCGGCCGGGGCCCTCAGGCTTGCGGTGGAACGCGCCCTGCCGTCCCTGCTTTCCAAACTGGCTATTTGAGTTATCTTTATAATTTTAATAACATATAGGTATCCCCCGCCTTAAAACCGGGGAAGCGTCGGTATTGCCGGTTTTTTAAAGAGAGGCTTAAATGAGTTCCCACCAGTCAAACCATATTTCTTTCGGCACGGACGGTTTTCGCGGCATCATAGCCAGGGATTTCACTTACGACGTGGTCCGGAAAGTGGCGCAGGGCATGGCTGATTACATCTCCTACAAATACATGCGCACGGAGAAGCCCACCGTGGTCATCGGCTACGACAGGCGCTTCATGTCGGACCGCTTCGCCAGGACAATGGCCGAGGTTATGGCCGCCAACGGTTTCGCTGTCACGCTCAGTTCCACCCCTCTGCCGACCCCGGCCATAAGCCTGCTTACCGCCAAAGGTTACGGAATGGGGGTTGTTGTAACCGCCAGCCACAATAACCATTACTATAACGGCATCAAGGTCAAGCAGGGCGGGCGCTCAGCCCCGCCCTCCGTTACGGGCGAGATAGAGAACTACGTGGCCAAGGCCGTGCCCATGAAACCCACCGGCGCGCCGGTGCCGCTGAAAGATTTCCGCCCGGCCTATGTGGACTACCTCAATTCCAGGGTGCCGGCCGCAAAGGTGCTGGCTAAACTGGCCGGCCCGGTGGTGATAGATTTCATGTACGGCGTCGGCGCGGAAACCGCGGGAGAGCTTTTTAATTCAAAAAACGTGATAACGCTCCGGGACAGGCACGACCCTCTTTTTGGCGGCATCTCCCCGGAGCCGGTGGAAAAGAATTTGCTGGACCTGGCGGCCGCCGTGAAAAAACACAAGGCGCTGTTCGGGGTGGCGCTGGACGGCGACGCGGACCGCTTCGCCCTGGTCTCGGATAAGGGGCAGTACATGACCCCCTGCCAGACCGCCCCGCTGCTGCTGGAATACCTGCTTTCAAAAGGCCAGCACAAGGGAAAGATCGTACAGGCCGTGTCCATGGGCTTCCTCACCAAGCGCATAGCCCGCGCCGCGAATCTGCCTTTCGACGAAGTCCCGGTGGGCTTCAAGTACATAGCGGAGAAGATGCTTTCAGAGGACGTGACTTTCGGCGTTGAGGAATCGGGCGGCTACGCCTGGAAGGGCAACCTGCCCGAACGCGACGGGGCGCTGACGGCGCTGTTCGTAACTGAGATGGTCGTGAAAACCGGCAAGACTATCTCGGCGCTGTACGCTGAAATAGAGAAAAAGTACGGCAAGTCCTGTTTTATCCGCAGGGACTTCCCCATGGCGAAGGCGATCCCCAACAAGCATTCCTTCGCGGTGAAGATAAAGAAGAAGCTGTCCAAGCTGCTGCTGGGGCACAAAATTATTGACACCAACACCATAGACGGCCTTAAAATAATTCTGGATAACGACTGGTGGGTGCTGATGAGGCCGTCCGGCACGGAGCCGCTGCTGCGCACCTACGCGGAGACCGACAGCCAGGAGAATACGAAGAAGTTCCTGGACCTGGCCTTCAAGCTGGTGGATCACAAGTAAATTGGTATAATTTGCAGATAAATTCAGGAGGAAAAGAACATGAACTTCAAGGGTAAACGGTATGTCAGCTCAGAATCGGTGACCGAGGGGCACCCGGACAAGGTTTGCGACCAGATCTCGGACGCGGTCCTTGACGAGATAATGAGGAAGGATCCAGCCGGCCGCGTCGCCTGCGAGACCTTCATCACCCGCGGCATGGTGGTGGTCGGCGGCGAAATAACCACCAAGACCTATGTCGACATAGACACGCTCGCCCGCCAGGTCATAAAAGAGATCGGCTATACCCACGCCAAGTACGGCTTCAACTACGAGACCTGCGCGGTCATCAATGTGATAGGCCGCCAGTCCCCGGATATCGCCCAGGGCGTGGACACCGGCGGCGCCGGCGACCAGGGCCTGATGGTCGGCTACGCCTCGGACGAGACGCCCGAGCTGATGCCGCTGCCGCTGCAGCTGGCCCAGCGCCTCTCCATGCGCCTCGCCGAAGTCCGCAAGAAGAACATCCTGCCCTATCTCGGCCCCGACGGCAAGACCCAGGTGACCGTGGAATACCACGACGGCAAGCCGGTCCGCATCGAGACCATCGTGGTCTCCTCCCAGCACACCGAGGAGATACTCGACAAGAGCGGCCACCAGATAACCGAGAAGTCCCGCAAAGAGATCATAGACGCCGTCATCACCCCGGTGATAGACAAGCGCATGATAGACAAGGACACCAAGATATACATCAACCCCACCGGCAAGTTCGTCGTCGGCGGGCCCCAGTCCGACACCGGCGTGACCGGCCGCAAGATCATCGTGGATACCTACGGCGGCGTGGCCCCGCACGGCGGCGGCGCGTTCTCCGGCAAGGACTCCACCAAGGTGGACCGCTCCGCGGCCTACATGGCCCGCTACATCGCCAAGAATATAGTGGCGGCGAAGCTCGCCCGCGAAGTCACCGTCCAGCTGGCCTACGCCATCGGCGTGGCCGAGCCCGTCGGCCTTTACGTGGACACCCACGGCACCGGCGTCATCTCCGACGAGAAGCTCTCGAAGATAGTGCGCTCCAGCTTCGACCTGACGCCGCGCGGCATCATAAAGACCCTGAAGCTGCGCCTGCCGATCTTCCGCAAGACGGCCTCCTACGGCCACTTCGGCAGGCCCGGTTTCGAGTGGGAAAAGACCAACGCCGTGGACATGCTTAAAAAGAAGGCCGCCGGCGCGCCCCGCAGCGAGTGCGCCTGCTGCGGCTGACCAGCAGGCTATACGCGCCGGTGGCAAATGGGGGTTTGCTCCGGCGCGCGCGGCATAAGGGGGAGATATGAAGGTATTGCTGGTAGAAGATAACGCTCTTACAAGATACACCATCAAGGCCCTGCTTGATAAACTGGGGCACGAGGTGGTGGCCGAGGCCGAGGACGGCCCCGCGGCGGTGAAATTCTTCAGGGAGTCAAAGCCCGACGTGGTCTTCCTGGACCTGATACTGCCGGGCAGGTCCGGGGTGGAGATCCTGGAAGACCTGCGGGCCGTGGATCCCGCGGTGCGGGTAGTGGTCGTGACCGCCGTGGAGCAGGACGAGATCGACCGCCGCCTGGCGGACAAGGGCGTAAAAGCCATACTGCGAAAACCGTTCTCTTTCGAGGATTTTAAAAAGCTGATGAAGGACCTGGCCTTACCCTGACATGGACGCCAAAACCAGCCTGATATTAGAGCGGATGGCGGTGGCGAGCCTTGAAAAATGCGTGGCCAAGCTCTCCCGCGTCTCGGCGGGAAAGTGGAGCGTGGCGGCCGCGCATGTCTCCTGCCGCAGCATGGAGGAGGCCGTCAAAGAGCATTCCTCCGGGCCGGGCGGCACGGGGGCGGCTGTGTATTTCGAGGTGCGCGGAGAATACCCGTTCACCTCCATGGTGGTTTTCCGGCCGGACGACATAGACACGATCTCCCGCGGTTTCCTGGGGTTTTCTTTCTCAAAGCTGCCGAACTTCAACCAGGCGCAGGAGCTGCTGCTTTCCGAGCTGGGCAATATAATACTGAACGCGCTGATAAGCTCGCTTTCGAACGCCCTCAAGCGCAGTTTCCTGCCTTCCGCGCCGAAGTGTCTGCAGGGAGAAAAGCCGTTCCTCCTGGAGGCGCTGTGGGCCTCCCTGGGACGCGCCGGCAGATACAGCCTGGTTACGGTGATGCTGGACCTTAAGTGCGGCAACAAGGTCACGCGCAGCGAAGTGATCGCCGTCATACCGGAGAACATGGAGGCGGCCCTGGCGGCCGTTCTCAAACCAGCCGGCTGAGATCCTTAACGGAGAACAATATGAGTGCAAGCTTTACACCCCGCTTTCTGATCTGCGCGCTTTTTCTTTGCGCCGCCTCCGCGGTCCCGGCCTTCTCCCAGGTAGAGATCGCCAGGGTCAGCTGGGAGGTCTCAAAGCTGACGGGGAAAAGCCGCTCCCCGTACGCCCCGGTTACCGACCTGCGCGCCGCGCCGGAGCTCAAATTTACCGATTACCTGCGCGCCATAGTTACGCTGCGCAACCCCTCCGCGAAGCCGGTAGAGGGGCTGGTGCTGCGCTACGCGCTCAGCCTCCGCCTCCTGAAAAAAGGCGACGCGCCGGAGAAGGCCTTCTGGGGCGTGCCGTTCTACGTGGAGGAGGTGCGCGTCTCCAAGGTGAACCCGTCCTCCGAAAGGCAGGCGAAGGTGCTCCGCTTTGAGCTGCAGACCCAGCTGAACAAACTCAGGAACAGCGGCTTCGCGCCGACGGCCCTGAGGATGGACACCATGCTGACTCCCCGCCTGGGCGACGAACCCGCGGCGATAATCCGCGAATCCATCATAGAGATACTTAAACCGTAAACCCCGCACTTTTTCCGGACGCCGGCTGAAGCGCGGGGCCTCCAAAGGCGGGCTTATGAGTCCCGCCCCTGGACAAGGAATAGCCAGAACCTTATTCGTCCCCGGCCAAAGTGCGGGGCAAGCTACGGAGTCCCGCAATGCTCGATATCAAACTTGTCCGCTCCAACCCGGAAAAGGTCAAGGCCGCCATGGCCGACCGGGGCGGGCGCTATCTGCCGGCCCTTGAACAGATACTCGAGAAAGATTCCGCCTACCGCGCGGCCCTCTCCGAGATAGAGGCGCTGCGCTCGAAGCGCAACGAGGTTTCCAAGAAAATACAGGTAGCCAAAGCTTCCGGCGACGAGGCCGCCGCCCAGGCCGCCATGGCCGAGGCCGCCGCCGCCAAGGAAGCCGTCAAGGCGCGCGAAGAGAATACCGCGGCCCTTGAGCGGGAGCTGAATGCCCTTCTTCTCAGCGTGCCCAACCTGCCGGACCCCTCCGTGGTAAAAGGCGGCGGGCCGCCGGACAACAAGGTCGTCTTTGAGGATATTTCCGGCAGGCGGGATTTCTCTTTCAAGCCGCTGGACCACCACGCGGTGGGCGAGAAGCTCGGCATCCTGGATTTCGCCGCGGCCACCAAGCTTTCCGGCTCGCGCTTCGCGCTGCTTAAAGGCCAGGGGGCCAAGCTTGAGCGCTGCCTGATACAGCTGATGCTTGACATTCACACCGTCGAGCACGGCTACACCGAGATCTTCCCGCCTTTCCTGGTGACCACGGAAACGATGACCGGCACCGGCCAGCTGCCCAAATTCGAGGAAGACCTTTATAAGATAGCCGTCGAGCCGCCGCTGTACCTCATCCCGACGGCGGAGGTCCCCCTTACCGGCATGTACCGCGGCGATATCCTTAAGGAGGACGAGCTGCCCAAGCGCTTTACGGCTTACACGGCCTGCTTCAGGCAGGAGGCCGGCTCCTACGGCAAGGATACCCGCGGGCTGATACGCAACCACCAGTTCAACAAGGTGGAGCTGGTCTGGCTTACCCGCCCCGAGGATTCAGCGGCCGCGCTCGAGAAGCTGCGCGCCGACGCCGAGAAAATACTTAAGGTCCTCAGGATCCCCTACCGCGTGCTGGAGCTCTGCACCGGGGACATCGGCTTTTCTTCCTCCAAGACCTACGACCTCGAGGTCTGGATGCCCGGCGAGGGGGCGTTCAGGGAAATTTCCTCCTGCTCGAACTGCGGCGATTTCCAGGCCCGCCGCCTGAGCACGCGCTTCAAGCGCGCCGAGGGCGGGAAGACGGAGTTCGTGCACACGCTCAACGGCTCCGGCCTGGCCGTCGGGCGCACCTTCGCGGCCATACTGGAGAACTACCAGCAGGAGGACGGCTCGGTCGTAGTACCGGAGGCTCTGCGCAAATATATGGGGACCGATATTATAGCCATATGAAAAAACTGATACTGCCGTTATTGCTGTGCTTTTGCGCGGCCGCCGCCGCGGCCAAAGCCCCGGTGTACGAGCCACTGCCGGAAGAGCTGCGCCTGCTTTCCAAAAAAGGCATAGACGCTATCTACGCCGTGGATCTCGACGAGGCGCTGAAGCAGTTTAACCTGGCCCTGCAGAAATATCCCGACCACCCCTTCCCCCATTTCGGCATCGCCATGGCCAAGTGGGCCCACCTTGAGTACCTGGAAGACGAGTCGGACCCCAAGCTGGAGGAGGAATACGGCGAGCTGACCGACAAGGCCGTGGAGATCGGCCTGAAATGGCTGAAGAAGCATCCCGGCGACGCCAACGCCTACCTGGCGGTGGGCGGGATATACGGCCTGCGCGCGCGGCTGGCCGTTCAGCAGCGCCGCTGGTTCAAGGCGTATTTCGACGGAAAAAAAGGCATTTCCAACACGCGCAGGGCCATTAAGATAGACCCGGAACTTTATGACGCTTACCTGGGGCTTGGGATGTACGAATATTACACCGGCACTCTGCCGGGCGTGGTAAAGCTGCTTGCCAAACTCGTGATGGGCGGCGACGCGCAGAAGGGGCTGGAATACCTGAACCTCTGTAAGGAGAAAGGCTTTTTCAACGCCTTAGGGGCGAAACTCCTGCTTATAGAAATTTACACCCAGCCCGGCAGCAAATACGCCAACACCGACCTGGCCGTCAAGTGGTCGCGCGAGCTGCGCGCCGCGTACCCGGTGCATCCGCAGATGCATTTCGTGGAGATAGTTTCCCTTTACGAGGCTAAAAAGTACGAAGAGTCGCGCAGGGAGTCGCTGGCTTACCTCAAGGCCATAAACGACGGCGTTCCCGTCTACAGGCGGCGCTACCTGCCCCGCGTACTTACCGCCATCGCCACCACCTACCTGGTGGAGAAAAAGTACGACGAGGCCGCCGACTACTTCGCCAAAGCCGCGGCCACGATCAAGGATGACCCTTCGGTGCATCCCGCGCGCTGGGCGGTCTGGGCCATAGTCAGGCTCGCTAATGTGTACGACCTCAGGGGCGCCAGGAGCAAGGCCGTGGTGCTGTACAAAGAGGCTAAAGGCTATAAAGACGAATGGGGCTTTTCGGAATTCATAGATAATTATCTTAAGAAGCCCTTCACGGAAGCGGAGCTTCCCGGCACCCTTCCACCGCCATAATGGAACTATCTGCAATCGTGTTTTTACTGCTTGCCATACTCGGGTGGGGGCTGGGCGCGTTCTTCGACAAGGTCAGCCTCAGGCACCTGGACCCGTCCGGCGCTTTCTATGTGCGCACCCTGTTCATGATCTTTGTCTTTACGCCGCTGGTCCTTTGGAAATACACGCAGACTAAACAGGCCCTGCTGGGGTCGGATAAGCTCGGTCCGATCTTCGTGCTGGGCAGCGTCCTCGTTTCCATGGGCGGGGTTTTCTTTTACCTCAAAGCCCTGTCGGGCGGGGAAGCTACCAAGATAGTGCCTCTCGCCTCCACGTATCCCGCCGTCACTTTTGTGCTGGCGCTGCTGTTCCTGGGCGAGAGTTTTACTGTGAATAAGCTTATAGGGACCCTGCTGCTTTCCGGCGGCATTTACTTCATTTCCAAGTAAAGATCGCCCGTTCCATATGACCCGCCAAGAATTCGAAAAACTTACGGCTAAAGCCATCAGGGGGCTGCCGCGGGAATTTCGCGACCGCCTGGATAATGTTATCGTGACGGTAAGGGCGGAGCCTGAAAGGGCGCAGGTGCGGAAATTCGGCGCGGGGCTACTGGGCTTATACGAGGGCGTGCCGCTTTCCGAACGCGGCTCCTCCTACAGCGGGGCCATGCCGGACAAGATAACGCTGTTCAAGAATAATATTGAAGCACAGTGCCGGGACGGGGGCGAAGTGGAAGCTAATATCCGCCACACCCTGATGCACGAAATAGCCCACCACTTCGGCATGGACGACGACGAGCTTATAAAGAAGGGGCTGTACTGACAGTCTGCTGAGAAACCCTCCTTCGGTTTCTTTTGGCCGTTTTTGGCCTGCGGCTTCGTTGCTCGTCGCTTACAGGCTCGTAGAGCCTGCTCGCTCCTCGGGGTCGGGGTCAGGTCTTTACTTTTGACCTTTTGAAACACGACACGCCCTTGTCGGGGTAATATCTTAAACTATATCTGGCGTTATACTGCGGCATTGGGGGGTGTATATGGCCAGACCTCTTCGAATTGAATATCCTGGGGCAGTTTACCACATAACTTCGCGCGGCAACCGGCGTGGAGGGATTTTTCTGGATGATAAGGACAGAAAAGTATTCCTGGCGGTATTTGAAGAAACAATCAGGCGTTTTAATGCGTCGTGCCATGCTTATTGTCTGATGAGTAATCATTACCACCTTGTAATAGAAACGGCTGAGTCCAACCTTTCACGTGTAATGCGTCACCTGAATGGCGTGTATACGCAGATATTTAATAGGAAGCATCGAAAGTGCGGTCATTTGCTACAAGGGCGCTATACAGCCATAGTGATAGAAAAATCCTCATATCTGCTTGAGGCAAGTCGTTATGTGGTGCTCAATCCGGTCAGGGCCGGGATTGTGGATGCGCCTGGAGATTGGGAATGGAGCAGTTATAATGCAATGGCCGGGCTAGCTGAGAAGCCTGAATTCCTTACAACCAGATGGCTGCTGGAACAATTTGGAGAAGATATGCCGGGCGCCCGGGTCAGGTATGTTGAGTTCGTTGAGGACGGTCGCGGCAGCAAGTTATGGAATGACTTGACCCACGGAGTGGTGCTTGGAAGCGAGGACTTTGCCGGGCGTTGCCGACTTCTGGCGCATGGGGAGGGAGACCTCAGTGAAATTCCTAAAGAGCAACGTTATGCCGACAGGCCTGGGCTGTCAGCAATACTTAATGGCCCCGGCCTTAACAGCGGAAAATGGATGATTGCTGTGGATCGTTTCGGGTACACGCAGAAAGAGGTGGCCTCGCTTATGGGCATGCATTATTCCTACATAAGCCGCGTCCTTACGCGCGAAAGGTCAAAAGTAAAGACCTGACCCCTACCATCGGCGGACCCCTACCATCGGCGTATTTCTTGAATTTGAAAAAAGCCCTCTGCGCCCGGTTGTCGCCGGGCGCGCTGGAGAGAGGGGGGAGCTTGGCTTAATCGTCGGCCGGGGCGGGTTCTATGGCTTCGTAATCAACACGCGGATCCAGCTGGCACTGTTCATCCGGC
>JAUSCK010000295.1 GCA_030651035.1 Elusimicrobiota bacterium | reverse complement strand
TCCACGTTCATGCCGTAGCGGGTCATCAGGCAGATGACGCCCTGCGGGACGGAAAGGGGCTTGCCGTAGCTCGGGGAGTAGGCCCAGGTCATGGCTATCTTCTTGCCCTTCAGGTTCTCGAAGCCGCCGAAATGGTTCTTTATGAAAAGCATGTCCGACATCGACTGCGTGGGGTGGTCCAGGTCGCACTGGAGGTTCACCACGGCCGGGCGCTGGTTCAGCACGCCGTTCTTGAAGCCGTCGTCCAGGGCTTCGGCCACTTCCTTCATATAGGTGTGGCCCTTGCCGATGAACATATCGTCCCTTATGCCGATGGCCTCGGTCAGGAAGGAGATCATGTTGGCCGTTTCGCGCACGGTCTCGCCGTGGGCTATCTGTGATTTTCCCTCGTCGAGGTCCTGCACCGCGAGGCCGAGCAGGTTGCAGGCCGAGGCGAAGGAGAAGCGGGTGCGGGTGGAATTGTCCCGGAAGTTCGAGACTGCCAGGCCGGTCTTGAACATGTCGAGCGGGATGTTCTTGGCGTGGAGTTCCTTGAGCAGTTCGGCTATGAGGAACACGGCTTTGAGCTCCTTGTCGGATTTTTCCCAGGTCAGCAGGAAATCCTTGCCGTAAAGGTCGGCGCCGAGCTTTTCCAGTTCAGCTAAAGACTTCTTAATATCGATAGGCATTGTTTTATCTCCAGGTTTTTCAGTTGTATGGAACCGTTATTATTCTACTAAAAACTGCCCTTTTAGGGCTTGCACGGCGTGAAGACCAGCCGTTTCACGGCCTTGTTCCCGCAGGGCGCGTTGCGCCTGAAATAAGCGTTGGAATAAAGGATAAGGCTTTCCCCCCCGGGGCGGGTCAGCCCGGCCGCGGGAGCGCCGGCGCAGGGCCGGCGGCAGGCCGCGGACATTTCACCGGTATGCGCGCAGAGGCGGCTCATGGCCAGGTATTCCAGCGGGTAGTGGAAGGCGATCTTAAGCGGCGTAGAGGCCGGCAGGTTCTTTACCATCCCCCCCTCGTCACTTTCAAGCAGTTTTATCCCGTACTCCCTGAAAAACCTTTTCAGAAATTCCGGCGACATCCGCAGGAAGTCGTGGGACACCGGCCGGCCCAGCAGCGGGGTCACCCGGCCGCGGAAGCGCCGGCGCAGCGCCTCCAGCAGGCCCAGGTCGTTGACCGACACCTCCACCTCTTTCTCGGTCTCCAGCACCCGGCCCAGCGTCCCGAGGAATTGTTTAAGGGCCGCGCCGGTAAGCGGCGGGGTGGCCAGCGTTATGGCGCGGGCGCCCGCCGCGCGCAGGCGGCGCACGTCTGCCGCATCCGGCAGCAGGTTCTGGCAGAAGGAGCTGCCTATATACACCCGGCCGTATTTTTTAAAAAGCCCCGGCTTGGCGCGCAGCGCCTCCGGCGGGGTGAGCGAGACGGCCAGTTCCATCATCGTTTCCCCTCTACTTTGGCGTAAGCCCTGTCCATCGCGGCCCTTATCCGCAGGGCCTCGGCGGTAAATTTTCCCCGGTTCAGGCCGGAGTGCAGCAACTCGAGCAAAAGGCGCCCTTCGGCGAAGATCAGCCGCGACATTTCGGCGCCGGGCGAGCGGCCTATCTTCAAAGTGCCCACACCGAGACCGTAATAGTCGTGGAGCTGCGCCAGGTGTTCCGCGGGGGAGAAATTCGGCATGACAAAAGGGCGGCGCTCCAGGCTGAATTTCTTTTTGCAGACCGTGGTGCTCTTGCCGTGGCAGTCCAGGAAGCAGAGCCCGTTAAAATTCCGGCAGCATTCCCGGGCCTTCAGGAACACCTCCGTGCCTATGCCCCAGCGGTTGCGCACCAGCTCGGCGGCCTCGGCCGGCAGCAGCTGCTCGGGGAGGGCGAGGCGCTTCACCCCGTAGCGGACGTAAAAGCCCAGCGCGGCGGCGTTGAGGCAGCAGGAAAGCGTGCTTAGGATGAGGGGTGTCTTTATGCGCCGGCGCTTGAGCAGGTCGAGCAGGGCGAGGTCCTTGACTATCGCGCCGTCGATGCCGCCGGCGGCCAGCTCCGCTATCACGTCGGCCGTCTTTTCCAGCAGGCCCGCGTGGACCTCGTTGGCGGCATAGAACATTTTCGCCCCGGCGGCGCGGGCCGCGGCGGCGGCTTTCAGTATCTCGGCGGTGGAAGCGAAATTCCCGGCGCCTTCGACGTGGCTGGGGATATACTCAAGGCCGCAATAGAGCTCCCGCGCGCCTTCGCGGAGATAATACTCCAGCTCGCGGAAAGAGCCTATCCCTACTTGTATATTCATTGGTCGCGGGGGCGGCGCCCGCCCCCGGCAGCGCCCGGCCTAGAGGAAGCCGGGGAGGGCGGCGTAGAACGCGGCGGCCTTCACCAGGTCCTCGGCCGGCATAAACTCGTTGACCGTATGGGCATAGACCTCATTGCCGGGGCCGAAGCCGATGGTGGGGATATTCAGGCGGCCGGCTGTGGCCACGCCGTTGGTGGAGAACACCCACTTGTCGACCACGGGGGTCTTGCCCAAGGCGACCTTGCCCGCTTCCACGCCGGCTTTCACCAGCTTGTGCTCGGCTGACAGCACCCAGGTGGGGAAATATTTTTCCTGGCTGACTTTTGCGCCGGTCCAGGCCACGGCGTCGTACTGCAGCACTTCCACCTTGGCTTTGAACTTCTTCACCGAGGGCAGGCGCTGTATCTCGGCCACGGAACTCTTCAGGGTCTCGCCTATGGTCAGGCGGCGGTCCAGGTAAATGGTACATTCGTCGGGCACGGCGTTGAGGGACGGGGTCTTGCACTCTATGCAGGTGACGGCCACGGTGCCCTTGCCGATGAACTTATCCACCTTCAGCTTCTTGTTCAGGGCGGTTATTTCTTTTACGATGTCGCACATCTTCACCACGGCGTTGTCGCCGCGCTCGGGGGCGGAGGCGTGGCAGGAGCGGCCCTTGGTGACCACCTTCATCTCCATGCGGCCGCGGTGGCCGCGGTAGACCTTCAGGTCGGTGGGCTCGGTTATGACTACGAAGTCGGGGCGGAGCTTCTCTATGTTGATGAGGTGGAGGAGGGGCAGGCCGTCGCAGTCCTCTTCCATCACGGAGCCTACCACCATCAGGGTGTAGTCGCCTTCGAGCTTGAGGTCCTTTATTATTTTGCCGGCGTAGACCATGGAGGCCATGGAGAGTTTCTGGTCGGTGGCGCCGCGGCCGTAGATGGTGTCGTTCTTGTAGATGCCGGCGAAGGGGTCGATCTTCCAGGCCTTGGGGTCGCCTATGCCGACGGTGTCGATGTGGGCGTCCATCATTATTTTCTTCTTGCCGTGGCCGATGAAGCCGATGATGTTGCCGATGCGGTCGATCATTACTTTATCGAAGCCGACTTTGATCATCTCTTTCTTTATGAGCTCTACGAGTTTGCCTTCCTGGCACGAAAAGCTGGGTGTGCGGATGATATTGCGGGCGAAAGCGACTATGTCTTGTTTATAGCCCTGCGCGGCTTTGCGTATCAGTTCGGCGTTATTCATTTTTCCCTCCGTGGATTGGCTTGTCTATATTCTATATCTATAGGGATTATGTTGTAAATCTGATTAATAGGGGATTAATGGGGAAGGGAGCCGCGAGATGCCCAGTCGGGGCTTGCCCCGAACTTTGACCGCTTCGGGAAAAGTTCGGGGGCCTACCGCAGGGGCCAGAACGCAAAACCGCGGTCTCGCACACC
>JAUSCK010000294.1 GCA_030651035.1 Elusimicrobiota bacterium | reverse complement strand
GCTTGCCCTGCGGGAAAAGGTTAATAAGCTTAAAAAGAAAGCCAAGTCCTGGGCCGCCTGTCTGGCCCGGGTTTTTGAAGTGTTCCCACTTATCTGCCCAAAATGTAAATTAGAAATGAAGCCTGTGGCCGTTATTTTGAATGATAAAGAACTTGTGCGGCTCCTAACCCACCTGGGCCTGCCGGCGGAATTCCCGAAGTTTAAGCCGGCGCCTCAGGCGTCACTATATGAACACGCCTGCGGCCCGCCGGACGATAACTGCCAGCTGGACCCGCTGGTTGATTACGAAGCCATAGAACCCGCCCCGGATCTTTGTATTATAGCGGTAAGGAAAGATTTCCGCGATTTTTTTAAAGTGTGAAAAGATCCAGGTCGGGGAAGAACGTGTGATAACCTGTCTCATGTTTCCTACAAATCCAACCCTTAGCGTGTATTTTTTTCCGTTTCCTGAGGGGACCCCTTATAGCCCTACAGCAGCCTTGCCCGGATCCGGTATAACCAGCGCGGCCGCCGCACTCTTGGCCGCCGCCGGCGGCCAAGCACGATCCCACGACTGGCAGCTTTGCAACGCAATTTAAGGAATTCTTCTTAGGCCGGCCCGACCTTGATAAAATCAAAAAAACCTGCTACAATATTTTTAACATCCCCGGTGGGTAATCCATCGGGCCCCCTTGGGTTACGATCCAGGGGGTTTGTTTTTTTATGAGAATAAATTTTTTAGTTGACGGTTTCAATCTATATCACTCAATCAGATCAGTCCTTTCCATCCATAAGGTGAATACAAGATGGTTGGACGTAAAATCCCTTTTTACTTCCTATCTGCATTTATTCGGTAAAACGGCCGTGTTGAATGAGATTCATTATTTCTCGGCGCTACCTTATCATTTAACAGGAACAGACCCTGGGAAGTTAAAAAGACATCAGGCATATATCGATTGTCTTTCTTCTATGGGTGTTTGTGTACATCTGGGACGCTTTAAAAAGAAAGATGTTTACTGTACGAAATGTGGACAGCATTTTAAAAAACACGAGGAAAAAGAAACAGATGTGGCAATTGCAATCAAGGCGTTGGAGATGTTTTATAACGACGAGTGTGATGTTGGTGTAATTGTTTCAGGAGATACAGATTTTGTCCCTGTGGTAAAAGCCTGTCTTTCGAATTTCCCTAAAAAAAAGATTCTTTTTGCCTTTCCCTATGGGAAACAAAACGCTGAATTAAAAAAAGTATCTCCGGAATCTTTTAAAATAAACCATCTGCAATATTCACAATACCAGTTGCCTAACCCCTACATAAACGGAACCACAACAATATTAAAACCTGCGGAATGGATCTGATAGGGCCAAGGCCCCCCCATTAACCGCCCAGGCAAGACCGTTCGCCTTCCACCCATAAAAGCGAACTCCACGTTCAAACCTGATACCGCCTCCGTCGGACTACCTTTTACACATTGCGCCCATAGTAGAGCAGGGGACGCTCTTGACTTTATGACTAATTACCAACAATTACAGGCCGGGTTTGTGGATAATTAGTCATTAAGTCATCTACGTCCCTTATCCCTTCGGAGCCTATTTAAGTTTTTCCTGGCCGGCGAAGCTGCGGTCAAGTCTGAAGCCTACCAGTATTTCCTTATCGTCCGGGGAAGGGTGTCCGGCTATATGCGCGGCGACCGCCTCGCCCAGCCCGGGCCCGAGCATGAAGCCCTGGCCGCACATCCCGACAGAGAGAACATAACCTTTTAAAGCTGCCGGGAAGTCCACTACCGGGAAACCGTCCGGCGTCATGGGATAGAGCCCTCTCCAGGTGCGCCGCACCTTCAGGCTGGCCAGGTCGGGCATCAGCGAGATCATGCGCTTCGAGATCTCCGGCAGGAATTCCGAGGTGGAGCGCCTGTCGTGCCCCCAGATGGGCGGCTGCGGCGTGAGGCAGAAAACAATCTGCCCCTCCCAGTTCTGGTAGAAATAATAGTTCTTTGACTTGTCTCCGGGGCGGATGTCCACCACCATCGGCTCAAAGAACCTTTTCACCGGCTCGGTTATGCCGGCCTCGTGGCAGTCGGGGTTTACCGGCACTTTTATGCCCGCGAGCTCAGAGAGGGCGGCGGCGTCCGCGCCGGCGGCGTTAACAACCCATTCGGCTGAATACCGGCCCAAGGGGGTCGCCACGCCCTTAACCGCGCCGTTCTCCGCCAGTATTTCCTTAACGGGCTCTTTAAAATGGAACTCCGCCCCCAGCTTTACGGCCCGGCGGTAAAAAGCGTTCACGCTCAGCAGCGGGGAGGCGGAGCCGTCCCCGGGAGCCCAGGTGCCGCCGCGCAGGCCCTTTTCGGCCACTCCGGGCACCAGCGCCCGCACCTTCTCCGGGCCGGCCCAGTCTATGTCCAGCCCGAAGCCGCGCTGCACTTTCAGCAGTTCCTTCAGCACGGCCTCGTCGCGCTCCGTATAGACGGGGAAAAGGTAACCTCCCTTTATCCAGCCGATATCGTCGCCGTGCTTTTCCTGCCAGGTAGAAAATATTTCAATGCTCTTAAGGCAGGCTTTTATTTTCGAGCCGTCGGAATGGGTGGCGCGCACGCCGCCTATGGCGCATTTGTTCTGGCCCTGGCCGGGCGACGCCTCCGCTTCCAGCACCAGGGTCCTGAGCTTCCGTTCCGCCAGCGACATAGCCAGCGGCGTGCCGATGCTCCCGGCGCCGATAATAATAACGTCGTAAATATTTTCACTCATAAAAATCTCCACATAACTTTTTCAGATTTAGCCACAAAAAGCACAGAAGGCACAAAAAAAGGTTTCATTAAGATATTCACATGGATAGACAGGATGGTCAGGGTAAACTAAATAAATCCTGTTTATCCATGTTTTTCATATTATTTATGTGCTTTTTGTGCCTTTTGTGGCCAATCCCGCAGTAACCTAAAACCCGCTCCAGCCGGCGTCCTCTTCGGCCCCGGTGCGGCATTTTACGCCGGCGAACGCGCCCAGCGGCGCCTCCACGAACAGCGGCCTCCTTGTAAAGGCGGTAACCTCTTTAAGGTCCACGCCCTCGCTCCTGTAAATATTTAAAAGCATTGAGGAACAGGTTTTGGCGCCGCAGGCGCCCATGCCCGCGCGCGTTACCGCTTTCAGCTGGTTCAGGTCCCGCATCCCGGAGCGTATGGCGCGCCGTATCTCGCCCAGGCTCACCCGCTCGCAGCGGCAGATCATCGTTTCATCGTCGGCCCTGGACAATTCCGCGGCGGACTTCTCGCCGGCTTCCGCCGGGTAGAGCTTCAGGGAAACCGCCAGGTCCGCCGTCTCGGGCGCGGCCCTGACAATAACTATCAGCGTACCCTCGGCCCTGAAATCCTTAACGTCCAGCACCTCGGCCTCGCCCAGGTCCGCGCCCTCGCAGCCCGCCAGGCGCACCCGGTCGCCTTTCTTCACCAAGCCGCGGCCTATTTCAAAAGGCAGGGCCACCGACGGGTTCACGGGGTCTTTCCTGTAGTCCACCATGGTCACGGCCAGCCCCGGGCAGATCAGCAGGCACTTGAAGCAGCCTATGCAGTCCCCGGTGAACCGCGGCACGGTCATTATGCTGGCGCCGGCGAGCTTTATGGACCTTTTGGGGCAGACGGTAACGCAGGGATTGCAGGGTATTTCCTGGCGGCAGTGCAGCACCGGGTAAACCGGCTTTGAATGGTTTTTTGCCGCCGGGGGTTCGGTGGCGCCGGGCCTGGATTTCAGTATTTCCAGGCGGTCGAACCAGAACTGCGGCACGGGCGCGGCCATAACGCCCAGGCTCTTGAGCACCTTATGGGCGGTAATTTTACCGCTGAACATGGCAGCGGACGCCTCCGCCACCTCCTCCGCGTCGCCGCAGATAAAAGAGCTCAGGCCGGCCTCCGCCGCCTGCGCGTGGAATTCGTCCACGGAAGACAGCCCCACGGCTATAAGCAGAGTGTCGGCTTTGAAAGTTTTTTCCGTGCCCGGCAGCGGCTTGAACTGCGCGTCCACCGCGGCTATGGTGACCGTTTCCAGCCCGTCTTTCCCGTCGGCGCGAAGTATGGTGTGGCGGGTGTAGACCGGCACGCCCAGCCTCTTTATTTTGTCGGCGTGGACCTTGTACCCGCCGCATTCCTCCTGCGCTTCGATCAGCCCGATCACCTGTATGCCGGCCTGCAGCGCATGGTAGGCGGCTATCAGGCCCACGTTGCCGCCGCCCACGATGAACAGCCTTTCGGCGGGCCGCACCAGGTCCCGGTTCACCAGCGTCTGGAAGGCCCCGGCGCCGTATACTCCCGGCAGGGTGTTGCCCGGGAAAGCCAGGCTTTTCTCGCGCGCTCCCGTGGCGCTTATCAGCGTTTTGGGCCTGATGAGATAATAGCTGTCGCCGCGCAGGACCCCTACTTTCTTATCGGAGAAAACGGCCAGGCAGGTCGCGTTCGGCCAGGCTTTAACGGACGGATATTCCTTCAGCTGCCCGCCGAGCTTTTCCGCGATATCGATGCCGCGGGTGCCGGCGTAGCAGTCCTCGACGGAACCGAAGAATTTATGGGTCTGCAGGACCAGCTTGCCGCCGAAACCGGCCTTGTCGTCTATCACCAGGGTGTTCACGTTCAGCTTGCCGAGCTCCGCGGCGGCGGCCAGCCCGGAGGGCCCGCCGCCTATTATCAGCGCGTCCACCTCCAGCTCCTCCACCCGGGCGAACTCGGCCGCGCTGGCGCCCAGCGGCAGCCTGGCCTCGCCGCGCAGGGTTTCCACCTTCATGCCTTCGCGCACGGGCGTCACGCAGGATTTGACCGCGAGCCCGTCGGCGATGACGGAGCACTGCGCGCACTGCCCGTTGGCGCAGAAGATGCCCTGCGGCGCGGAATCTTTTTTATGGAGGCTGAAGATCTTTATGCCGTTGGCGTAAAGCGCGCTGGAGATCATCTCGCCTTCCAGCCCGGCGCAGGGCCGCCCGTCAAAAGTGAAGCTCACCGCGCCGCGGTCCGCGGGCTGGAGAACGGGATGCTCGGTTATTCTTTCCATTAATTGCCCTTAAATTATCCTTAAGCGTCTGCCGGGGACCCGGGCGAAGAAGTCCGCAGTCCCCTTATTATTATATAGTACAATAAAAAAATTATGGAGAAAACCCGGGAAAAAGCCACCCTTGAAAAATGGCTGTTTTACGGCGCCGCCGCGGCGGCCGCCGCGCTGGCGGTCCAGGCCTTTTTAGGCAGGGCCCCCGCCTCGATACAGAATTTCTCCTATTACGCGAACCGCGGGGAGCTGATCTTCCACGCTGTCAGCGGCAAAGCGGCGAGCTACAGCATGCCGCTGCTGAGCCTCCTGGCTTCGGCCGCGCATCACCTCGCTTTTGATCCGGCCCTGCCGGCCATGGCGGCGGCCCTGCTGCTTTGCCTGGCGGCTTACGGCCTGGGCGCTAAAAGGGGAGGGCCTGCGCGCGGCGCGCTTTTCGCGCTGGCCTGCGCGGCCGCGACCATAACCTGCCCCGCGCCCGAAGCCGAACAGATCATATACTCCCTCTTCCTGCTGGTTTACCTTAACCTGGAACTGCTCAGGCAGGAGGGCGGGGGGCTTGCGCACTCAGCCGCGGCCGGCCTGGCCGCGGGGGCGTCCATGCTTATCCGGTCGCCGCTGTTCGCCTTCCCGCCGCTGGCGGTATTATTTCAGCGCCTTTTCTCCAGGCCGAAGTCCGGCTCGCCCCGCACTTTTTCCGGGGCAGCCAAAGTGCGGGGCTGGCTGCCTGCCGCGGCCCTGTTCCTGGTTTGCGCCTATCTGCCGCTGGCGCCGTGGGCGCGGCTGAATCACAGCCTTTTCGGGCACGTGATCCTGTTTGAGGAAGAGCGCTCCTCCTGCAATATCATCACCGGGGCCAGCGGGATAGTCTATACCATCGAGGGCGACGCCAGGTCCTTCGCCGGGCTGTCCCGCACCGAAAGCGTCTACCCCTGGGCCGTAAAAACGGTGCTCGCGAACCCCGGCCGCTACGCCGCCGCCGTGGCCAAGCGCGTCCGGCAGGTGTTCCTTATGTTCCCCGTCCTCTTCCTGCTGGCCGGGGCGGGCTTTTTTTTGAGCCGCAAAACCACGGAGGCGCGCCTGCTGGCTTTCTTCAGCGCGTATTTCATACTTGTACATTGCCTGCTCTCAATAGAGGAGCGCTATTTTTACCCGCTGCGCTATGCGCTGGCCCTGCTGGCGGCCGGCGGTGCCTGGGCCCTTATCCAAAAGGCCGGGCTCGCCCCGCACTTTTTCCGGGACGGCCAAAGTACCGGGCTTGCCCCGCACTTTGGCCCGGGCACGGGAAAAAGTGCGGGGCTGACCGTGGAGGAACGCGGGAAAGATTATTTTACCGCGCCGATCTTCGCGCTGGTCCTCGCCGCGACTGCCGCGACGCTGGCCGTCGTGTGGCGCTATCCCGCCGCGGCCAGGCCGGCCCTGATAGCCGTGACCCGGGGACTGGAAAAATATCCATCTGACTCCTGGCTGCACAGGAAGAAGGGAGAAACACTGCTTTCGCTGGACCTTACGCGGGAAGGGCTGGAGTCCCTTGAGCGCGCCTGCGCCATTTCCGGGGAGAAGGACTTGTGCTATATAACCGGCGTGCTGAAAGCCGACTCGCCGAATGACCCGCCGCGGGTGGGAAATTATTATGAGCTGCTGCTGGCCAGGCTCATGCGGGAGCTTGAGCTGGGACGGCAGGAGGCGGCGCGCGAAACTTTTTCCGCGGCCCTGAAAGAGTGGCAGGGAGAAAAGAACTTCATAAAAGGCGTGCAGTTCAAGGAAGACTCGCAGAACCTGGCGCGGATAAAGGAAAGCAACAAAAGTTTCTGGGACATGGACATAGCCGCCGCGCTGGCCTACCTGCGGCCGGAAAAACGCGCCGAAGCCCTGACCGGGCTTTCAAAGCTGACATTTTTGACGCCCAAGCTGCGCGCCCTGCTGCTGCGGCATAAAAAAAATCCGTCGGCCGCGGAAAAGGGCGAGCTGGCGGGGCTTGAACAAGAGCTGGCGCTGGAGCTTCCGGAGAGCGAATTTGACTGGAGAGGGACCGCGCGGGCGCTGGCCGTCGAGCTGCTGCGGGGCGGTGCGCGGCCCCCTGACAGCGTCGAAGGCGCGCTCGGCCTGCTGCTGGCGCTCGACCTCGGCCCGGAAAGAACGGCTTCCGCTTTTGACACTTACAGCGCGCCGGCCGGCAGGACCGCCCGCGCTGCGGCCGCAGCCTGGCTGGCGGCCTCGGCGGGGAAGGATTACGCCCGTGAAGCGCGGGCCCTTGCGGACGCGGACCCCTCCAATTTTGCCTATGCCCTGGTGCTCCTGAAAGCGGAAAGATTCAGCGCGGGAAGCCTTAAAGCGGCGGCCGAAAACCTTATAAAACATCCGTACCCGCTGGCCGCCGGCGCGCAAGCCTGCGCGCTGAAAGGCGACGGTGCGGCGGCGGAGGTCCTGGCGCGCGCGGCGGCGCGCTCGGGCGGCCTCTCCGAGCTCGGCTGGAACACGGCCCTGCTCGCCCTGCAGGAATCGAAGCGCTACAAGGCGGAACTGGAGCTGGCGGAACTCGCGCTGCGCGAGCGTCCCGGCTCTTCGCAGCTCATGAACAACAGGGGCGTGGCCAGGCATCTTTCCGGCGACGCCGCCGGGGCCAGGAAGGATTTCGAAGCAGCGGTCAGGGCGGAGCCCTCCAACTTTTCAGCCCTGATGAACCTCGGCGCGGCGCTGGAAGCCGCGGCTGAAAAGGGAAAAGCCGCGGAAATTTACAGACAGGCGGCCGAGCACGCCCGTTCCGGCCGGCAGAAACTGGAGGCGGAGCGCGCCCTAGGCCGCCTGACAGCCACAGGCTACGATCGGGCGGAAAGCAGGCCCTGATTGTTTGGTATAATATAGGTATTGGTCATATAGAGGGGACTATGAAAAAAATAATCTTAACAGCGGTCTGCGGTCTTTTTGCAGCCAGTCTTAACGCGGCGGATAACCTCAACTTCACCGATGCCGCTTTCGCGAAGCAGCTCAGCGCGGCGACTTCGGCGCCCGAAGTGAAAGCGCCGGAAGCGGCGAAGCCCGCCAAGGTAAGGGCCGGCCGCTACTTCCAGGTTTCCGGCAATGTGTACCTTACCGGCACCGGCTTCCTTTCCGGGACCACCGCCAACTACACCTCGATAACACTGAGCGGCTGGGCCAACTTCAGGGACTCCAGCGGCCAGGTCACCAGCAACAACTCCTACATAAACGTGTACTCCTCCATGTGGATCACCCCCAACCAGTACGTCATGCAGACGGTCTGGCCCAATGTGTATACGCAGTTCTACTACAAAGGGAAACCCGTAGGCTCGGCCTCGATGTCCGGCAGCGTCTCGGTTTCCGGCTTCCCCAGCGGCAACTACGTTTCGCTCAACGGCTCCGGCTACCTCAGCGGCTCCATCTACGTTGCGGACGCGGAATAAGCCGTCGGCTCAAAACGAAAGGGCGGCTTCAAAAGGCCGCCCTTTTTTATTATCATCTGCTTATGCGAATACTTGAAGGCAAAACATTGTCAGCCGAAATACTGGGAGCCCTGCCGGCCCGGATAGAGGCCGTGAAGGCCCGGCTGGGGCGGCCGCCCTCGCTGGCCGTAATAAATTATTTCGCCGACTCGCCCTCGGTGGTGTACGTGAAGCGGAAGATGGCCGCCTGCGAGAAGCTCGGCATAGCGGTCAGGCTCTTCTCGCCGAAAGCCGAAGAAGGCTACCCGGCCTTCAAGGCCCTGCTGGCCCGGCTGAGCGCGGACCCCTCCTGCGACGCCATAATGATAGAGCGGCCGCTGCCCGGCGGCTTCGAGACGCTTGAGACCTGGGACGCCCTGCCGGCGGACAAAGACGTGGACGGGATGTCCTCCCTCAACATGGGCAGGCTTTTCCTGGCCAGGAAATTTTCAGAGGTAGAGGACGGCGGATATTTCTCTCCCTGCACGGCGCTGGCCGTGATACGCCTCCTGAAGTTTCACGGCATCGACCCGGCCGGGATGAACATCGCCGTGGCCGGGCGCTCGGCGGCGGTGGGGCGGCCGCTGGCCCAGATGCTTACCGCGCTGGACGCCACCGTGACCATGTGCCACACGCGCACGAAGAACACGGCGGAGATCTTCAGGCGCGCCGACCTGGTAGTAACCGCGGCGGGCAAGGCCAGGTGGCTGAAGAAAGAGTTTTTATCACCGGGCGCCACGGTCATAGACGTGGGCACCAATTTCGACGAGCACGGCAAGATGTGCGGCGACGCGGACATCGAGGACCTGAAAGGGAGCGCCGCAGCCGTTTCGCCGGTGCCCGGCGGCGTGGGTCCGGTCACGCTGGCCTGCCTTATAGAGGCTTCCGTGAGGGCCGCCGAACTGGCCCCGAAGACAGAGCGGGGGGAGATAATACTCACATGAAAAAACTGCTGAACCTGGTTATAGCCTTGCTGCTGCCGGCGGCGCTCTGCCTGCCGGCCTCCGCCCAGGACGAGGGCGCCGCGCCGGCCGAAGAGACCGCGGAAGCGGCCCCGGCCAAACCGGCGGCCAAGCCGGCGGCGAAGAAGCCCGCCCCGAAAAAGAAGGCCGCAAAGAAGAAGAAAAAGAAGGCTCCCAAGCCCGTCTCCGAATACAAATTCACTCCGACCGAAACCACGCCCGCCTATACGTTCGATAAAAAGGCAAATCCCATAATAAAAGCCAAGCCGAAGAAGAAAGCCGGCAAAAAGCAGGCCGCGAAAAAATCCGCCGCCGAGAGATCCAAGTATATAGAAGAAGAAAGCGCGACCACCACCCCCGAGGGCAGCCAGTAATGGCGGACCTCCTTGTAAAGCTTTACGACCTCCCCCCGTCCGCGCAGGGCATTGAAAAGCTGCGGGAAGGCGGGATAGAGATACGGCGCGCCATAGGCCCGGAAAAGCACGCCGTAGTGGAGTGGGCCGAGAAGAAATTCTCCCGCTCCTGGGCCTCCGAATGCGACGTCGCGCTCTCGGCGCAGCCGGTGACCTGCTTCATAGCTATCAAGGACAAACAGATAATCGGCTTCGCCTGCTACGATTCCACTTTGAAAGGCTTTTTCGGCCCCATCGGCGTGGACGAGAGCCTGCATATAAAGGGCCTCGGCACGGCCCTGCTTATCCGCACGCTGGAAGCCATGCGCGACGCCGGCTACGGCTACGCCGCCATAGGCTGGGCCGGGCCGGTGGAGTTCTTCAGGAAGGCCGTCGGCGCCACGGTGATAGAAGGCTCGGAGCCCGGTGTCTACAAGAACCTGGTGAAAGCCGGGCCGCGGCAATAAAGGCCGCTATCATGAGAGTCCCTCACGAGTGGCACAAAGACTTTTTTAAGAACTCTTTCTACAACCCCGCCTCCCCGGCGGCGGTGGAGCAGGCGCCGGCCGAGGCCGCCTTCGTCCTTAAACAGCTCAAATTAAAAAAAGGCGCGGCCCTGCTGGACCTGTGCTGCGGGCCCGGCCGCCACGCCGTGGAATTCGCGAAGAGGGGCCTGGCCGTCACCGGCCTTGACTTCTCCCGCGAATACCTGGAGGAGGCGGCGGCCCGCGCCAGGAAGAAAAAAGTGAAGCTGCGCCTGGTATGCGGCGATATGCGCCGCCTCAAGTTCGACCGCGAGTTCGACGCGGCGGTGAACCTGTTCACCAGCTTCGGTTATTTCCAGAAATTTTCTGACGACATAAGGACGCTCAAGGGCGTCGCGCGCGCCCTCAGGCCGGGCGGGCTGTTCCTCATGGACATCATCCACGGGGATTTTCTGCGCGACAATTTCCGCGCCAAGAACTGGCACGACATGGGGGAATATTTCCACCTCGAGGAAAGGACGGACAGCCGGGACGGCATGTTCAACACCTGGACCAGGGTCCCCAAGGACGGCGGGGAAATACAGGAAAGGACTTTTTTCAGCCGCATATACGATAAGAAGCGGATAAGCGCCGCCCTCGGAAAAGCCGGCCTTAAGCCCCTTAAATTCTGGGGCAGTTTCAGCGGCCGGCCGCTTACCGCCAAAACTGTACGGCTTATAGTCCTGGCCCGGAAAGCCGGATGACTCCCGAACAGGAACGGAAAGAAGCGCCCGGTTTTAAAGTAATAGGGGTGCTGGAGTCTTGCTTCCAGGAGAAATTCGGCACGCCGCGCCAGCCGCACCTGGTGCCCGGCTCGTTCGCGCGCCTGAAAATTTACCCGCAATACGCGCCCGAACATTCCCTGGCCGGGCTGTCGGAATTCAGCCACGTCTGGCTTCTTTCGTGGTTTCACCTGAGCACGAACAAAATTTTCCATCCCAAGATACACCCGCCGCGGCTTAAAGGGGGGAAGATAGGCGTCTTCGCTTCACGCTCGCCCCACCGCCCCAACCCCGTGGGACTATCGCTCACAAAACTCGAGCGCGTGGAGAAAGACACGCTTTATCTTTCGGGGATAGACCTGATAAGCGGAACCCCCATCCTGGACGTCAAGCCCTACCTGCCGATCAGCGATATAGCGGCCGACCCGCTCTCCGGCTGGGTGCCGATGAACGCTTTCCCCGAGCTGAAAGTGGAATTCTCGGCCCGGGCGCTGAAGGATATCGGCAGGGCGGCCCCGGCGGGCGCGGAAAATGTTCCGCAGCTGATAGCCGACACGCTCCGCCACGACCCGCGCAACATGAGGGACAGGACCCAGATGAAGGACGGCGCGGAGCTGGCTTTCTTCATGCTGAACCTGGAAATAAAGTTCACGGTCACCGGCGGCACGGCCACGGTCCTCGGCGTTGAAGCCGCGGTAAAATTCGACAAGAAATTCCGCAGGGAGATACCCGGGGCTCAAGCAGCGAACTGAGCGACAAAAACACAGAAGCGGTGTCAGGCCGCAGGCGGCGGCGCGCCGGACTCCCGGAGTACCGCGGCAACTTCAGAGGCCAGTGTTTCCACGCTGACATCCTTGGAAAGTATGCGCTTTACCTGGGGGAAGCGCGAGATGTCGGCGCGGCTGATGCTGTTAAAATGCGTGGCGGTAATAACCACGACCGGGATACAGGAAAGGCGCGGGTCTTTACTGAATTTCCTAAGCATAGCCAGGCCGTCCAGGTCCGGCATTCCTATATCCGTGACTACCGCGTCCACGCCGCCCTTAAGGCAGAGGGCTATGCCCTCCAGGCCGTTATGCCCGACCGCGACATCGAAGTCGTCCTCCAGCGCGGCGGACAGCAGCGCGGCGAATATTTCGTTGTCGTCAAGTATCACTATCCTCTGTCTTCCTTCCATCTTAAAAGTATATCAATTCCAGCGGCCAGCTGACCGGGGTGCGGAGCTGCGCTTAAATGCTGCCGCCTGACGGCATCGCCCATCTTGCGGAACAAAAAAAAAGAACCGCGGGCTCGCCCGCGGTTCTTTCTATGCGTATGAATACCAGGTCAGGGAGCGAAGTCGTAGGCCGCGGCCTCTTCGGCAACGGCGTTGCAGCGCTTGCCCGCCGCGTCGGTCATCTTGGTGCGCATATAGCCCTGTTCGCCCCAGGACTTGCCCCAGCTGTTGCGCATTATCCAGACGCCCTTGCCTGGGGGGAGGTTGCCGTTCTCGTCGAAAGCCGCGCCCTCGTTGTCCCAGCCCACGATATTGATCATGTGGTCCAGCTCGCCGTATTTGCAGGCGTTATAGACGCCGCCGCTGTATCTCTGCCACCGCCCGACTCCGGCGGCCACTCCTATTGCGATGGTCTTGCCGGTGCTGGCCATATACGCCTCGATGTCCTTGACCGCGGGGCCTGTGGTCTTGTCGCCGAGCATGAACCAGCCGTCAATATGCGAGGCTTTCGGAAGGTTTACCGGGCATTTTCCGCCGCCGTTCTTATAGGGGCAGTCGCTCCAGAGCGGCTGGCCGCGCGGGGTCACGATGTCGTTGGCCGAATCGAAGTAGCCGCCCCGGCAGCCGGCCGCATAGGTGGAATTGTCCACCATCCACTCCTGCGAGAGCCGGCCGGGATCTTTCCCTGCGAGCGCGTACCCGTCGCGGTGCGCGGCGGTAAGGCCGAAGGCCCAGCAGCTGCCGCAGGAGCCCTGGTTCTCGATCTGGGTAAGGTTCGGGCGCGGGTCGAACTTATCCGGGATAGTGATCTTCATGTTCTTAAAGGATTTCCACATAGCGGCGGGCAGGTCTTTCCTTATAAAGCCCTTGGCGTACACGGCAGGAGCCTTTGCTTCGGTGAAGGTAAATTCCGGGAACTCGGATAAAGAGACCGCAGGCAGGACCTTGCTCTCCTGTGCGGCGCTTACAAGGGCGCTGAAATCCCCGCGCTGGTCAAAAGAGACTTCCCTGTCCGCCGCCGCGGCGTACCCCGGCAGCGACGCAACAGCAAACAATACCGCAACAAGTTTATTATTCATTCAGCCTCCGATTTTATATAAAAAGGGCCCCTGGAATTGACCTAAATCAATTATACACAATCCGCGCCGGAACGGATGTCCAAAACAGGAAAAGCGGACCGATTTTTTGTATCATAGAAAAACATACGGAGGGGAAGCGCTTTTTGGGAAATTTTTCAGGCGGCAAAAAGATAAGGAGGCTCTTATGGGACAAGTTTACACTGACATCAGCCGGACCACGGGCCGTACGCCCCTGGTCCGCATCAACCGGCTAGGCGTCGGGCTGGGCGCCGCCATCCTGGCCAAGGTGGAGGCCTTCAACCCGCTCTCCAGCGTCAAGGACCGCATCGGCGTGGCCATTATCGACGACGCCGAGAAACGCGGCCTGATCAGGGAGGGCACCACCATCATCGAGCCCACCAGCGGCAATACAGGGGTATCGCTGGCTTTTGTGTGCGCGGCGCGGAAGTACCGCCTGATCCTGACCATGCCTGACACTATGAGCGTGGAACGGCGACAGATCCTTAAGGTGCTGGGCGCCGAACTGGTGCTGACCGAGGGCGCCAAGGGCATGAAAGGGGCGCTGGAAAAGGCTGAGGAACTTAATAAGAACACCCCCAACAGCATCATCGCGGGGCAGTTCTCCAATCCCGCCAACCCCGAGATACACCGCCGCACAACGGCGGAGGAGATCTGGGCGGACACGGGGGGCAAGGTGGATTACTTCGTGTCGGGGGTGGGCACGGGAGGGACTATCACCGGGGTGGGCGAGGTTTTGAAGTCCCGCAACCCCGCCGTAAAGGTCATCGCCGTGGAGCCGGCGGATTCGCCGGTGCTTTCCGGCGGGAAACCGGGGCCGCACAAGATCCAGGGCATCGGAGCGGGGTTCATCCCCGAGGTGCTCAACCGAAAAATAATCGACGAAGTTATCACCGTGTCCAACGCGGACGCGGGGGAAACCTCCCGGCAGCTGGCCAGGGAGGAGGGCCTCTTCGTCGGTATCTCCAGCGGGGCGGCCCTGTGGGCGGCCCTGGCCGTGGCCGGACGGCCGGAGGCCGCGGGCAAGATCATCGTCACTGTCCTGCCCGACACGGGGGAACGGTATCTCTCCACATGGTTATTCGAGAACGCAAAATAGAATGGCGTTATCCAGGAACGAACTGATCAGGTATTCCAGGCAGCTTGTCATCCCGGAACTGGGGCCCGGCGGGCAGGAAAAGCTCAAAGCCGCGAAAGTGGCGGTTATAGGCGCGGGCGGGCTCGGGACGCTCGTGCTCGGCTACCTGGCGGGGGCCGGGGTGGGTGAGATAGGCGTATTTGACTTCGGCCCGGTGGAACTTTCCAATCTGCATCGGCAGCTTATCTACGGAACCGGGGATATAGGCGGGCTCAAAACGGCACTGGCGAAACAGCGCCTGCTGGAGATCAACCCGGAGATCGAGGTGAACGCGCAGGAAGGCATGCTGACCGCAGAGAACATTGCGGCCGCGCTGGCGCCCTACGACTACATAGCCGACTGCACCGATAATTTTAAGACGCGCGCTGCCATAAACAAAGCCTGCCTGGAACTGAAAAAGACCTATGTCCACGGGGCTGTTTACCAGTTCGAGGGACAGCTGGCGGTCTTCGAGCCGCACAGCGGGCCGTGCCTGGGCTGCCTCTGTCCCGATGCCGAGTCCATGGAAAATCAGGCCTGCGCCGAAGCTGGTGTCATGGGGCCTGCCGCCGGCGCCATAGCGTCAATGCAGGCATTGGAAGTCCTGAAGCTGATCCTGGGCCTTGAAACATTGAAAGGCAAATTCGCGATGCTGGATTTCCGGCTGGCGGATTTCAACGTCGTAGAACTAAAAAAACATGAGGACTGTCCCGCCTGCGGCGCCAAGGCGCGGCTGGAGGAAAAATTCATAAGCTCGCTCGCCGTAGAACTTATCACGCCGGAAGAGCTGAAGGCGCGGCTGGACCGCGCAGGCCTGCTGCGCGTGCTGGACCTGCGTTACGCCTGGGAGCACGATCTCTGCCACATCGAGGGCGACACCTGGGTGGATTTTAACGAGCTTATAAAGAGCGGAGCGGGGTTCAGGCCGGACGACGAGCTTGTACTTTACTGCAAGGGCCAAAGCAAATCCACAGCGGCTTTCCGCGTCCTTCGGGAGAAGGGTTTCAGGAATATTTGCGTGCTCAAGGACGGCATAGACGCCTGGGCTGAAAAGATAGAGAAGGGAATGCTTCGTTATTGACCAGGCCACGCTCACCGGCGAGAACAGGCCTTACGTTTACTACAGCTCCGCCGCCAGTTCGAACATTTTTTCTATGGATTTTTTGGCGCGGGCGGCTATGGCTTCGGGGACCGTCACCTGTTCGGGGTCCGGGTCTTTCAGCAGCGCCAGCACGCTCTCGAGGGTGATGGATTTCATGTACGGGCAGAGCCGGCACATGGCTATAAAATTCTTCTGCGGGAACCTGAGCTTCGCCAGCTCGCCGAAGCCGCATTCCGTCACCAGCAGGTAGGCCGCCGCGTTCGTGCTCTCGACGTAGCGCATCATGTCGCCGGTCCCGCCCATAAAATCCACGGCGGCGATAAGGTCCGAAGGACATTCCGCGTGCGCCAGCGCAACAAGCCCCGGATATCTCTGCTTATAGATCTTTATCAGCTCCGGGTCGAAATGCTCGTGCACGACACAGGTCCCGTTCCAGAGAATAATATCCTTGCCCGGAGTCTTGCCCAGCACCTTCGCCAGGTTGGCCCCCATGAGCCGGTCCGGGATAAAGATCACCTTTTCGTGCTTCTCATACATCTTCCGCAGGATCTTCCCGGCGTTCGCGCTGGTCACGATACAGTCCGACTCCGCCTTAACTTCCGCCGAAGTGTTGATATAGGTCACCACCGGCAGGCCGGGATGCTCCGCCTTCAGCTTGCGCACGTCCGCGCCGGTAATAGCCTCGCTCAGCGAGCAGCCCGCGTTCCGGGAGGGCACATAAACTTTTTTAGAGGGATTAAGTATCTTGGCCGTCTCGGCCATAAAATGCACGCCGCAAAAAACTATTATATCCGCCGCGGTTTTGCGGCAGTCGTCAGCCAGCTTGTAGGAATCCCCCACCAGGTCGCCTATCCCCAGGATAATGTCCGGAGTCTGGTAAACGTGGGCGCAGATAACCGCGTTCTTTTCCATCTTCAACCGGTTAATTTCCAGCGTCAGCCCGGCCACCCGCGCGAGGTCGCCCTCGACGCAGCGCTGATGCAGGCCAAGCGCCGTTAAGCGTTTAATTTCACCGTCTAGCGCGTTTTCCATCAGCCTTTTAACGTCCACTTTCCCAATATGTCGGGATGGTTGGTAAAGATCCCGTCCACGCCTATCTCTTTCATGCGCAGCGCGTCCTTCTTCGTGTTCACCGTGTAAATGAAGACCCGGAAACCGGCCTTCTTTATTTTTTTCACGTTCAGCTTGAAAGCGATGCGCAGCGCCATGTGGAAGCCGACCGCGCCGACGGCCTTTGCCTTCTTGATGGCGGGCAGCAGCAGCACGGTGCTGAGCCCGTGGCCCAGGTAGGCCAGCTTCAGGCGGGGGGAGAGCTCCCGGAAGCGCTTCAGCGTGCCGTGGTCGAAACTGGACACGACCGCCCGCTCGAAAAGGCCCGGCTTGCTCTTCAGGAAAGCCAGCAGCTTTTCCTCTATGCCCGGATAGACGTTGCGGTCGTTCTTCACCTCGAAGTTCAGCGAGTCGGCCGCCGGCTCGATGATATCCAGCACCTCTTCCAGGCGGGGGACATGCTGCACCATTTTGTCGCGCTTGAAATGGGCGGCCACATTATATTTCTTCAGCTCGGCATAGGTCAGGTCCGCTATCTTCACGGCCTTGCCGGCCGTGGGCTTCAGGTCGTAGTCGTGGTGCACCACCAATATGCCGTCCTTCGTCTGGTGCACGTCGAACTCAAAATCACAGGAACCCATCTCAACGGCCAGCTTAAAAGCCTTCAGCGTGTTTTCCGGCGCGTAGGCGGAGGCGCCGCGGTGCGAGATTATTTTCATATAAAAAGCCTTTTTATCTCCGAGAAATATTCGTCCGAGTATTCGAAGCCGGTCATCTTGTTCCGCTCCGAACCGGGGCCGTGGAAATCAATGCCTGCGGTGACGAAAAGCCCGTGCCGCGCGGCCAGGCTGACGAAATCGCGCGTGGCGGCGCCTGTATGCGCCGGGTAAAAAGCCTCTATCCCGTCCAGCCCCGCCGCCTTCCAGGCCGGCAGGTCCATTATCCTGGCCACCACGCCGGGGTGGGCCAGCACGGCCTTGCCGCCGGCGTCTTTCACCGCCTTTATGGCTTCCTCGACCGTAGGCCCGCTGGGTAGCACATAGGCTGGCGCGCCGGGGGCCAGGTAGCGCTTGAAGGCCTGGCTTCTGCTGTTAACTATCTTGCGGCTGCGCATCGCGTCGGCAACGTGCGGGCGGCCCACGGTGCGGCCCTCCGGCACGAGCAGCTCTTCAAAAGCTATCTCAACACCCAGCCCTTTAAGCAGCTCAAGGATCTTTCTGATCCGGACCACCCGCCGGCCCCGGAAATCGGCCAGGCGCGCGGCCAGGACCGGGTCCGCAGGGTCGATCCCGTAGCCCAGTATATGCAGGTTCTCGTGCAGGCCGGTGCTTATCTCCACGCCGCTGCAGTAGCTGATACCGGCCTCTTTCAGCGCCGGCCCCATCTCCGCCCAGCCGCCCACCATGTCGTGGTCGGTCAGTGAAAAATAATTGATCCCGGCGCGCGCGGCCTCGCGGGCCAGCGCGCCGGGCGTAAGCGTGCCGTCCGAATAAGTGGAGTGATTGTGGAGATTGATCAAAGCCATACGCGGGGCTTCAGCCCTCAGCCTTCATCCCTCTTCCTCCGCGGCTCCCGGGCGGGAACCGCGGTCAGCCGACGGCTACTTCCTTAACTTCGGGGACTTCTTCTTTTATCATGCGCTCAACAACGCTCTTGAGCGTCATGGCGGCGTGGGGGCAGCAGCCGCAGGCGCCGGTCAGGCGCACGGTAACCACACCCTTCATCTCGTCCACACCCACCAGTTCGACGGACCCGCCGTCAGCCGCCAGTATGGGCTTTATCTTGTCAATAACCTTCGTAACCTTGTCTTTCATGGTAGCACCTCAGACTAAATTATACCATGCTGACGCGGCGCGCGCCCGGCCAGCCCGGAATTTCGCCTGTAATTCCGCTTAAAAACCTGCCGCGCGAAATAGTAGAATCTTTATTATGCTTAAAGAAGTGAAGAACGTGAGCCAGCTGGCTTATGAACCCCGCCGCCGCTGGTTCGACGACGACTACTTCGACCTGATAGTC